>NZ_LWGH01001092.1:0-769 GCF_001635395.1 Sulfitobacter sp. HI0129
GATCACCCTGTGCGGCGCGCCGGTGGGCGGCGTGGGCGCGCTGCGCGGCCACCCGGCCCTGCACCAGTTCCTGCTGGAGCTTGGCGCAAACGTCTATTCGCAGAAATTCGAACTCGGCTCGACCTCAAGGATCTTCCGCCAGGACGGAAGCCTATCGCCCGCCGTCCAGAAACAGCTGGCCGAAGGGGCCTTTGCCCGGCTGACGGGTGAGATCGCCTGACCAAAGGCCATGCCGGATCGCCGATGGTCCCTCGTCACACCGGGTGATTCTATAATGGCATCATAATTCGTATTGCGAATGGGAAGCGGGCCGGCGACGTGCCAAACGCACCGGCCCGGCCACGCCAAACCTGTCCGAACACGTCAGTCGATCAATACGGTGTCCTGCACCTCGAAACGCAGCACTTCCTCGGCAAAGTTTTCCAGATCCCGCGCCGCCGCCGCGCCCTCGGGCGAACCGACCGCCGGCCCGACATCCGCGTCCGATGCAAACCCAAGCGTGGCAAAGCCGATCACCTCGCGCCCGCCGGGCGAGCGCAGCGCCTGCGCCCCGTCCAGGATGGAGATCGAGTAATGGACCAGCCCCGGCAGTTTCGCCGCAATGGGCGCATGAATGCCCGTCCAGTAGGCTATGAAGTCATCCCGTTCAATGCCGTCTTTCGCGGCCAGAAAACTTGTCCGTTTGACATCCTGTCTCTCCGATCCGATACGGGCCGCGCGGGCCGCGCGGGCCGCGTCAGTCCTGCATCATCCGCAGCACGGGCTTCAC
>NZ_LWGH01001093.1:0-807 GCF_001635395.1 Sulfitobacter sp. HI0129
ATTGGCCACGCGCAGCTTGCGAGGGCCAACGGAGTTCATGCAGAAATCCTTCTCCATCCCGCCTTTGCCGCCGATCCCGTCCTTGAAGGCGATCCCGACTAGGTCACCTTGCAGGCTGTGGGTCCAGGCATGATAGACGCAGGTGAAATCCTTGACGTTGCCGCGATCTTCCAGCGCCAGAAGCGAGCCGCGATGCGAGCAGCGGTTCTCGAACGCATAAATCTCGCCGTCATGGTCGCGGGTCACGATGACCGGGGTTTCCCCCACATGGACCGCGACGAAATCGCCGGGCGACTGAAGTTCGGCTTCAAGACACATGTAGTTCCAGGTTTCCCCCTGGAACAGGCGCTCATTTTCCATCTCCAGAACGTCTTCGCGCTGGAACACCCAGTAAGGGACATGGAAACCCTCATCTTCCTTCGCCCAAACAGGCATATCCGCCCCAAGGGGCGCCAAATTGTTCATGGGTTTACTCCCTCCCGATAAACCAGTTGTCGGATGTTCGTATGTCGAACTAAAACCGCTATTCGATTTTTGATTTACAATCCTGAGAATTTTGTGTCAAGCAGGGACTGGCCATGCAGATGCAGGAAACAGGGGGAGGAGCAGATGAAAAATCAAGGCACCAAGCCCCTTGCGAAGGTGACATATCCGCCGGTGCCGGCGGGCGGCGTTCAGGGGCCGGTCACTGGCCGTCAATCATCTTAAGGAGCGGAAAATGCCCAAAAAGACAGTCCTCTTCATGTCGGGAAGCAGCCAGGTCGGCTCGTCCAACTGGCGGATGGTCGGCGCCGCAGCGGCGCTTGC
>NZ_LWGH01001094.1:0-486 GCF_001635395.1 Sulfitobacter sp. HI0129
TTAGATCGTAAAGACGGGATCGTTTGAGACCAAGTTCCCGGCAGGCCGAGAGGAATTCGCGGCGATTAGGTTTGGCCATGCTCGCCAGCCTTCGTATCACTCCTTCACGCGCAACCGCCTGTTCCCATGCCGCATCATCTACGGCGTTGATGTCTGAGCGATCCACCATGGCCAAAACCCACAAAAAGGTATCTTATGTCCGATAATGAAACTATAATCCGGGAATGAAACAGAAACATGAATATAATAATATCAATGGGTTAGATTCCAATGATGAAACAAGAACGACAGGGTCCTGTCCCAGGGAGAGGTGTAACTTCTGGTAGCGCTTTTGGTGGCGTCCGCGCCCTTCATGAGGCGCCGTAGGACGTCATCAAAGGCGCGGTGGTCATCGGTGAATTTTCGGTAAGGTCGGGTTGCGAACATCAACCTGAACCGAAGGAAGACCCCGATGACCAAACCTATGATGGACCTGAAAGAGCTTGT
>NZ_LWGH01001095.1:0-316 GCF_001635395.1 Sulfitobacter sp. HI0129
CGACGATATGGCCCTTATCGTCAAGAACGACAACCTCGTCGGTCATCGCATTGATGAAGGAAAGAGCGGATACCCCTTCAAAAGTCTTCTGCATCTACTGGTCCCTTGCTACCAGAGCCGTCAACTTCGCAATTTTCCAGATTTTCTGCAACAATTTCGCGGTTTCTCGCATCAGGCGTGGTAAGTCTTGGCCGTTCTGTCAGATCGTTCTTCGGGCCTAAAGGTCTGCTGCTAATCTGCTTTAACTTTCCTGCGATTGCCCGCACGCTCCGCGATGTCCCTGATATATTTCGGCCTTTTCCCTCGATTGTGCCCG
>NZ_LWGH01001096.1:0-4857 GCF_001635395.1 Sulfitobacter sp. HI0129
CGATGGGGTATCGCCCTAGAAAACTTTACATAANNTTCATTATGCGTATTTATACTGTACGCGCAAAGCGATAATGTCACCCATGAGCAATTCAGAAGTGTCACTCTCCTCGCATACGATAGCGAGGATGAGTGGACATGGGATGGGTTATGATGAGCGAGCGCGATTTGAACCGCGTTGAGGTTTTGGCGCAGGTCGATGATAGTCGGCTGACGGTAGACAATGCGGCAAACCTGCTGGATCTGACAAGGCGGCAAGTGTTCCGGCTTCTCAAGCGATACCGGCAGGATGGCGCCTCAGCGATCCGACATAAGGCGCGCGGCAAACCTCCAAACAATCGTATCCATCATGCAAAGCGCGATTATGCTCTGAGCCTGATCAAAGAGAATTACCCGGATTTCGGCCCAACACTGGCAGCTGAGAAGCTGGCTGAGCATCACGGGTTCACAGTGTCTCGCGAGACCGTGCGCAAATGGATGATCGAAGACGGCATCTGGCTCTCGCGGAAACAGCGCCGGACCTTCCATCAACCTCGCTTACGGCGCGAATGCTATGGTGAGCTGATCCAGATTGATGGTTCCGATCACCGTTGGTTTGAGGATCGGGGTGATCCCTGCACCCTGCTCGTTTTCATCGATGATGCCACCAGCACCTTGATGGAGCTGCGGTTTGTGAAGTCCGAGAGCACGTTCAGCTATTTCGAGGCGTTGGACAGTTATTTGGTTCAGCATGGCCGCCCAGTGGCCTTTTACAGCGACAAGCATTCGGTATTCCGAGTTGCCAAAGAAGACGCAAGGAATGGTGCAGGCATGACCCAGTTCGGGCGTGCGTTGAATGAGTTGAACATCGAGATCCTGTGCGCCAACAGCTCTCAAGCCAAGGGCCGCGTAGAACGGGCCAACCGCACGCTTCAGGACCGGCTTGTCAAAGAGCTGAGGCTGGCAGGCGTTTCGGACATGAAAGCCGGAAACGCTTTTCTTGAAGGCTTTAAGAGCCGCTTTAACGCCAAATTTGCCAAGGCCCCTGCCAAACCGGACAACCTGCACCGGGCGTTGAATGTGGAGCCGGATCGGTTGGCGGAAGTGTTGTGCTGGCGTGAGAACCGTTATGTCGGCAAGCAGCTCACGTTTTCCTATGACCGCAAGCGGATCATGCTCGAAGAGAACGAGCTGTCACGCGCTCTGGTCGGCAAATATGTGGACACCTATGTCTTTGTGGATGGGCGGTTCGAGGTACGCTGGAAAGGCCAAGCCCTGCCCTACAGGATCTTTGATATGGACCAGCGCGTCACCCATGCAGCCGTCACCGAGAACAAGCGGCTCGGTGCGGTTCTGGCCTATGTCAAAGAGATGCAGGATGCCGCACCGCCTAAGCCGAAGGTGCGGACAAACTCAGAGAAGATGGGCTACAAGCCGAACGGGCGTCGGCCAGGCAGACCGCCAGGATCACGGGCCAAGAAGAAGATTGCGCGCGCGGCAGAATAACTCAAGACTGCTGACATGGACGCCTATTACGAGCGCAAACACGCCGAGCAGGATGCGGCAGCTGTGGCATCAGACAAGGCGTAAAGCGGCCTGACCATCGGTTTCGAGTTTAAGGGCTGCGTGCCAGAGTGGCGTCTTGTAAAATGTGCCGTCGTCCCAAATCCTCAGCCCCTCCCGATCTTCCCAAAGCAGGCCGAGCCAACACAGTGGCTGCAAGACGCAGAATTTCAGCGCAAACCGCATGTCGCTGTGCTCCGGATCGTAGCGGTCCTTTTCTTCCCACCCGTAAAGCGTTTTGAGAAGATGTGCTAAGGTACACCCTACCCGCGCCTCGACGTTGATCACGTTCAGAAAGATGTCCCAGTTGCCCAAGGGGCCACCCCGGGCTTCGATCCGTTCATCATGGATGAACCGATAAAGATAAACCGGAGCGGTCAGATCAAAAAAGACGTCAGATGCTTCCGCCATCTCCCGTCCTTTCTTAGTCGCAACCAGCTTACCCTTGTAACGACGAAGAAGCTTCAGATGACGCAGCAACCCATGCACCGGGAACAAAGGTGGCATTTTGTATTCATCCAGCACCTTGTTCATTTCGAATAACTCGGTGGCGGTGAAATCGGGCCATTCAAAGTGTTCCGCCGCCCAATGCACAAACTTGCGGTTGAAGGCGCCTGATTGCGTCAGCCCGATCCCGCCGGTTTCGTTGGCATAACGCAACGCAAGCGTCATCCCACGAACCAGCGGCGAGTGTTTCAGGACATCAGCATCTGAGTGAAGTTTGACCGTCGGAAGCATGTCACCACGCTATCCTCGACACCAAAGACCCGCAATCCGCAAGGCTTTTCAGCCCTTCGATATTGGGGTCTGCGGGCTCAAAAGCCTTGCTCCCGTAGCGCCCTGTGGTGACCTTTCTGCTTTGCACAGCCGGTGACATTTCTGAATGGGATTTACATATACTTAGTGTTGCGATAGTATATTATCGTATATATGCTGGACTCCTCTCACGGAGGTTCCGCAGCATGCACTATCTGATCAAGAAGCTCCTCCCCTCGGTTGCAGTCGCTTTCACCGTGACTGGTCTTTCGCTACCAATGTCCGCCCGAGCGCAGACATACCCGATCGACTGCGCGATCCTCTTGTGTCTGTCTGGCGGCTGGCCCGCTTCCGTCCCTTGCGCCCGAGCTCGCGCCGAATTCATCAGGCGTATCACGCCTTGGCCAGTGGAACCGCCGCTGCAAATCTGGCGCTGTCCCATGGGCGCCTCCTATGAGGGCGATCGGCCACCAAACAACGCTGGCCGTATCTTTGAAGCCTTGTACTGGCCCGACAGCCGTCGACCGCTCCAATCCTTGCCAAGAGACAAATTCGTTCCCGCCGACCAGGCCCTCCGGCTCGTTCAAGATCGGGCGGACATCGATATCAGCGGACCTGAGTTCAATTTCGTACGATCCATCCGTGTCTTTGATGTTCGTTACGCGCGGCAATACGAAGCAGGAAGCGAAGGAGACTGCGAACGCTACGCCACTGTAGTCCTCGGCACTTATGGAACCCAAGGCGATTTCTCATGGCAGCGATCTTCTATAACTGCCCTGCCTGAGGCCCATGTGGGACTTGAACGTTGGGGCCAGAATTGCCCGGGTATCTATCACCGATCTGTCTTCGTCGATTGGCGTGACTATGATGGCAACTACGACTTCGAACAGGTGAACTACTAGCGCTGGCAAAGACAGCTTTGCCATCATGCTGCGAGAATTTGAGCGTGCTGAGTTGCTCAAATACCGGCTCTTCGCTGCTTTCGGTGCGCATGTCCGGAGAGCGGACGAAGGGGCCGTTCAGAGGTCTGAATTCAACGGCCTCTTCAGATACCGACCTTTCACTGATTTCTTACGAATCTAAACAGTAAGTATGGCTCGGGTCTGCGAAGCCGCGGCCAAGCCTCCCCCATCGTTCGGCATTGTGATCGGCGACGGTTTGCTTCATATCAGCGGTTGCTGATACCTTATTCCTTCCAAGCATTGATGGCAGGCTATGAGTTCGAAGGATAACCAAGAAAAGCGGCGCCGGAGCGGACGGCCGCTCATGATTTTGCCTATTCTTCTGTTTGGGTTGCTGGGCGTAGTCTTCTACTGGGGCCTCTGGAACAACGACGACCGGTTGCCCTCGACGCTGATCGGAAGACCAATCCCGGAATTCGCGCTCCCGCCCATCGAAGGGCGGCAGGACGGCCTAGCCTCGGCGAACCTGCAAGACCAGGTTTCTCTCGTCAACGTCTGGGCGTCGTGGTGCGTCCCCTGCCGCACGGAGAACCCGCTTCTCGTCGATCTTGCCGAAGCGGGCACCGTTCCGATCTACGGTATCAACTACAAGGACGATGCCGAGGAGGCGCTGGGTTTCCTCGAAGAGCTCGGCGATCCCTTCACCCGCATCGGCGCGGACCGATCAGGCCGCGTTGCGATAGACTGGGGCGTCTATGGAGTGCCGGAAACATACATAATCGACGCCGAGGGGCGCATTGCATACAAGCATGTCGGCCCCTTTGATCAGGCCTCGCTTGAGGAGGACATTCTGCCGGTCGTGCGCCGGTTGCAGGCTGAGAGCGACCCGTGAGGCGACGTGACGTCCTTGCCGGAGTCTTGGCGCTTGCGGCAAGCCCTGCCTCCGCCCGACCACCGATCCCTAATCACGGGACTCCGCGTGATCTCCTGTCGCCGCCTTTCGTGGATGGAGATGGACGGGATCTGACGCTGGCGGACTTCGAGGGACGTGTCGTGCTTCTGAACATTTGGGCGACTTGGTGCCCGCCTTGTCGCGAGGAGATGCCGACGCTCGACGCGCTGCAAGCGCGCCTCGGCGGATCGGATTTTCATGTTCTGCCGCTGTCGATCGATCGGGCCGGTCTCGAACCTGTGCGCCGCTTCTACCGAGAGACCGGCATTCGCAACCTCGATCTCTATATCGCGGAGGATACGCGCGCGATGCTGGCCTTGGCCGTGGTGGGTCTGCCGACAACGATTCTGATCGACCGCATTGGGCGCGAGCGGGGGCGCCTCGCAGGCCCGGCCGAATGGAACAGCCCCGAAGCCGTTGCGCAGATAAGCGCTCTTATTGACGAACGTAAGCAATAGGACATGGAAAAGCACGACGACCGCGCCAGCCGTTCCGCTCCGTGCGCACACGTGGTGGCGGTCTACCGATCAGTTTGGAGATGTGGATTTGATTGAACTTTCCGTTCTTGGACTAATGGCGGCATTGCTGGCCGGTGCCGTTTCCTTTCTGTCGCCCTGCGTGCTGCCGCTCGTGCCCGGCTACGTATCCTACGTTGCCGGACGTACGGTCACCGGCAGTGCAGCGCCTTCGAAGGGGCGGGCCGTCT
>NZ_LWGH01001097.1:0-3998 GCF_001635395.1 Sulfitobacter sp. HI0129
TCCTCGGGCAAGTTCAGCCTAAACCAGGCGGGCGAGGGATCCACGGGATCGTTGACGGCGGGCGCGCTCGAGAGTTCGAATGTCGAAGTGGCTCAGGAACTCACCGACCTGATCAGCACCCAGCGGGCATATTCCTCGAACGCCAAGATCGTGACCACCGTCGACGAGATGCTCGACGAGACGACCAGACTGAAGCGCTGACGGGGGTTAAGCCAAAAGAGGCAGAAATAGGCGTTCGCGGTCGCTGTCTGGCCGACTAACCAGGTCTCCATGACAACCTCCGTGGCACCTGATGGTTAAACTCTGGTCTCCTTTGCGATGCTCCGTGCCAAGTCGGATATTGCTGTCGCGTTGCCCTTTAATCTGAGACGCGACGCGTTCGGCGACAATTTTTGCCCTTAATTGTGAGATACGGCTGTCATGGGGCCCCTGTTTCTCGCGCACCTTTGCGCTATGTGATCAACCGCGGCAAGCAATCGAGGCTCCTTCTCGAAGGCGCGCAAGAGAGCAACCCTTGCATAGTCGTCGATGCTTTTGCTGACGATGGCTGCCTTAGCCAAGGGATGAGATCGAGCGGCGGCGATTGCGGCGAGGCAGAACAGCCTAACTTCCGATCTGGGGTTCTGGACAGCGAACGACGGATCCCCGCGGAAGGTTTTGAGTGACATGGCAAAGGTGACTGCGCGCATTGCGCGCCGAAGTTGCTTGGGGCCGCGCGAGCGCGCGGCGCACTCAAGCATCTCTGCCCCGCGGCGCGCTCGGTATATCAGTTTTCCAGATATTTGTTCCTCACGGAGTTTGCCAAGGGTCTGCACAAGTCTCGTCCCGCAAACTTGGCAGTCAAATGCCCAGGCCCGCCTCCAATGCCTGAGCGAAAGACCCTCTCTGGCGCATTGCATGCAATGCTGGAATGGCATCTGAGCCGTCAGCGAGGCTTCTCGTGGCGTCATTGCCGGAAAGGTCAAAGATCGAACAACATCTGGGTTAATCCGTGCGGCGTTGGCAATCTTCGCCGCCGCAGCCGCGTCGACGTTGAAGTCCAAGGCGGTGCCATGCGCGGTATCGATTCTGAGATGAGCCAGTAGTTCCGCATCATCACAGTAGTTGGCCGCCGCCAGCCGAGACAACCAACCTGACAACAACTCGTCTGGCAGCGGCGCGACAGTCTTGGGCAGCGGGTGCGGCTTCACACCCGGGACTTCTGGAGCCGCCGATGGGGGTTCGCATGGCGCGACCAAACCGGCGTCCATTTTGCGATTGCGTCATCGGTGATGCATTCCTCGCCTGTGATAATGGCGTCGATGGAAAGATCCTTGACCAGAGCGAAGATGCGCGAGGTCACCCCACCGGTCAGTGCCAAGACCTGCTTGAGAGATTTGACCTTCAGGTTGGACTTCTTTTCCAGTGGCATGGCAGCAATAAGGGTCTGGATCATGTCCGAGAACTCGGCATCGTCGCGCCAGTTTGGCAGATGATGTTCGTCCAGCCGTCGGGCAAGCTGGATATCACCGCGAATAGCATCGACGGCCTCGCTGACCCCAAGGCAGACCAGTGACACCTCGAGTTCATTGCTGAGATACCGCAGGACATTGAGAAATCGGCGCTGTTCGCGGTGGGTCCCGGCCAAGAGATTGTGGACCTCGTCGATCATGATCATCCGCAGGCCAAGGTCGCGTAAGAGCGCGATGACACGGACTTCGAGGGAAGCCACATTTTGAGCGCGGGCGCTAAGAGCCGTCGCCGGGGCGCCGACGGCGGCCAGGATGTGCAGGTAAAACCGCCGTTCATCAGGTGCGGGCGGCGCTTGCAACAGCAGAAGCGGTGTGCGGGTGATGCCCGACGCCGGATCGTATTCTGGTGCGTACTTGCGCGACAGGTTTCGGGCAATCATCGTCTTTCCGATCCCGGAGGCGCCATGCACAAGAAGCCCAGGCATACGGGTTTGTCGTGGCGCTTCGATCATGCCCTGCAAGCGGTCCAACACCTGTTCCGCCCGAGGAAAGCCGATCCAGATATCCGATTGAATGAGGGCGATCCGGCCGTCTTCTTCAGTTGTCCCTGCCCTCAATTCACCATCTCTCCACCTTGAACAATGGGCGCGATGTATCACCCGTATCGATCGGGCGCAGCCCTTCGGTTGTCGAGACGGCCGAGTTCGTGCCCTTCAATGTCCCTTTTCTTTCACGGGTTCTGCGTTCGGCCTTCGTCAGGCCCCGGCTTTCAGCTTCGATCTGGCGTTGCTGTCGGATCAGCTCAGCCAGCACCAGCTCATTAGACCCGGACTTGCCAAGGGCACGGGCCTTCCTCATCGCTTCGCGATATTCCCAGAGCGAGACGGGCGGAATTTCCAGGTTTCTGTACCGCGCCTCAACATACCGGCCATCGTCCAGTTCGACCCAGATCATTGAGATATCGCGAGGATCGTAGCGAACGACCACCTTTCCATCCCCGCGCCCAATGTGGCCTGCAAGGGCATCGGACCAGTACCTTATCTGGAACAGATGGATGCCGTCACGCCTGATCTTGCGCAGTTCACTCGGCAGGAAGCTCACCTGAAAGGCTTCCATCTCGAAGGGGATGTCGCCTGTCATTTGCTCTGAGAGCGCCTCCCATTTGGCAACGGGCGTGCAGCCAAGACTTGAATGAATGCTGTTGTTGTAACGGCAGATTTCCAGAGCAAACCAGCGATCGAATTCGCTCAACGTCATCGTGGCCTTGCTTTCGGCGTCATAGTCGCCCTTTGCCGCGATCGAGGATTGCGTTGTTCCCGGCAACAGGTGAACGGCCCCCATCATGGTGCCGATCAACCGTTCGATGTGACCACCGAAGTGAGGACTTGCTGGCGGTCGATAGACCAGATCGATCCCCCAATCCGCACAGGCCGACCGAAAGGCGCGCGACCGGAAATCGCGACCGTTATCGACGTGGATGCTGTGCGGTTTGCCCTGTGCCGGCCAAGGAACATCGCACGCCAATTCCGCAAGAAGTTCCTCCTTGAGGGCCACCGCCTGTGTCAGGCAAAGCGCCACTGACAGACGCGAAGGTGCCTCGAGAGAGGTGTAATATCCGGTCACCATCCGCGTTGCGACGTCGATCGCCAGCGTGACCCAAGGCCGCCCAATTGGTTTGCGTTCAAAGCCGTCGACAAGAATGATGTCCGCCGGTGTATGATCAATTTGGACGATCTCCAGTGGCATACTGGCCTTGTTCTCACCTGTGACCGGCGCAAATTTCTGGCGGGCCGCCTTTGCGCCCTCTCGTGCCTTCGCAACTTCGCGGGCACCCATCGCATCCAGACGACGCTGAACCGTTCGCCGTGTCGGCGGTTGCAAGCCCTCCTGCCAGCAAGCGTTGCGGATTTCTGTCACGACGCGCGACAAGCTCGAACGCTCCCGGCGCAAGAAATAGCGGCGAAGGTGCTCCTCGATTACCGCTTCGACTTTGCTGGATATTAACATCGTCCCGGTCGGGCGGCCCCGTTTCCGCGGAGCCAGAGCGCTGGTGCGCCCACCCTCTTCCGCCAACCGTTTCATCCAACGCCAGACCGTCGCCCTGCTGACACCAAGCTCCCAAACGGCGTCATTGATGCCACGTTCCAGGCTGCCAGTCCCATTGAGATATGCCTGAACAAGAGGGCGCAGCACCGCGGCCCTGCGCGCCTCTTCAGCACCAACGGCAACGGAGTCTTCGCCATCATCATTCATCGATATTTGCCGCAAATGTCTGTGAACCCTGTCTCAGGTTTAAGGGCAAAAATATCAGAATTAAAGGCAAAATCTCATATTTAAGGGCAAAGCTCAGCCGTTGATTTCGTTGGATTTCCCATCTCACAATTAAGGGCTACGCGACACCTTGGGATCGATGAAGAAACGTTGGAGATCCGGGCCGTCGAAGTCACCGGGAGCCACATCGGTGATGCGCCCATCCTACCCACCTTCTCGACCAAATCCCGCAGGACCAGGAAATCGGTAGCGTTACGGCTGATGGCGCCTACGACA
>NZ_LWGH01001098.1:0-2649 GCF_001635395.1 Sulfitobacter sp. HI0129
AGGATCAAAGCTTCGAGGATCTCAGAAGCCTCTATGCGGAAAAGCTCGCGCGAGTGCAGGGCATGATCGCCGAGAAGTCTGACGCGGAACGTCCCATGCTGGAAAAGCGCCTCATCGAGATCCAGACGCAGGTCCAGCACATGCAGCCCTTGGGGCTGCGATCATCCACGCTGTCAGAGACCCCCTCGGAGGGCGGGATCTATTCCGAAGCCAATATCGACGCCAGCCAGCGCGAGCGACTGGCCGAGCCCGACCTGAGATCGCGCATTGACGCGGCACTACGGGGCACAGGGATCAGCACATCGGAAGTGGTGGCCCGGATCGAGACGGGCGCGTCAAATGCAGCGCTCGAACATCAATGGATCGCCAATGATCTCTCCAAAGTGGCCGAGGCGCGGAACCTGAACCTCGGGCGCCGCGCCGATCTGGAACAGGCGCGAGACAGTCTCAACGATGTGCATGTCGCGCTCGGCACGCTCTTGGAACGGGAAAACGTGCTGCGCCGGGATGGCGTCATGGAAGCGGAACCGATCAGCGAGCAGTTCCATTATCATGAGGGCGCGGTGCGGGCGATGGAAGGGACAATCCGTCAGGAGATGCGCGCAGAGGGCCTGACCGCGCAGCAGATCGAGGACCGGGACTGGGAGGTTGTCTCAAGGGCGGAGCGCCGGATCGAGACGGAGCAGCGCGCGTATCTCGAGGCACACCCGGATCTGCTCGCACGCCCCGGCGATGTGATCGACCGGTCTGAGCCCTACAGGGAGACCATCACCGATGTGGCCCGCGCCAGCGAGATCACCAGCGAGGTCGACCGCATCATGGAGGGACGCGACCTCCGCACGCCCGTTGCAGATGCTGTCACGGATGACTTACGAGCGCGCTATCCGGACATCCCGTCCCACCTCGCCCGCGGGCTCGGCGCGACCTATGCGGCCGTCGTCGAGATACGCGACACGGAGGTCATCAATCAGGTCCGCCGCGAAAACGAGATGCGCGACGGGCTTGGGTTTGGCACGCGCGACGCACTCCTCGCAGCCCGCGGTGAAACTGCTTCGCAGTCTGACCGTGCCGACCGCCTTGCAGACGAGATTGCGCGTGTCCTGGACCATGAGCGGGCGGGGGAGTTGTCCGCGCCCTTCGAGACCGAGGCGGAGCGGGACGCCTTCCGCGACGAGATCGCGCGGGCGCTGGATGACCGTCAACTCGAGCGGCTCACATCCGGCGATGCCGATGCGCTGGACAAGGTTCTCGAGGACCGCCTCGACCGGCTTTATGTCGCCAAGGTCTACCTGCAATCGGATGCAGCAACGGCCAACACGGAGGCCTTGCGCCAGGTGGTCGATGATCTTGCCGACACCGAATACGAAAAACACCGCACCACAGACGTGGATGGCGAGACCGAGCGGGGTCACGTCCATTGAGCGCCGCCATGGGAAAGGCGCGGATCGCGACCGGTGTCTTGTTGGTAACGCTGGTGACCGGTGCCATGGGCTATACGATCGCTTCGGCGGTGCTGACCTACCAGGATCTCGGCTTCGGCGCCGAGATCGACTTTGCCTATATCGCGCAGAACTACATGGCGATCCTCAATCGCCGCCCGGAGGACGCGCAACTTATTCACTTGATCATCGGCAGCTTCGCCGCCGCCGGGCTGATGCTGAGCCTCGCCCTCTCAGGGTCCGCCCTGACACGGTTTGGCCAGACCCATTGGCAGACCGCGCGCGAGATGAAGGCCAATGGCTTCTTCGGGGCGCCGGGCACCGGGTTCATCCTCGGCAAGCTGGGGCCGCCGGGCTCCCGCGCCAACTACATCTGCTCCAAGGTCTTCCCCCATGCGCTGATCGTGGCCCTCACGGGCCGCGGCAAGACCACGGGCTTTGTCATTCCGAACCTGCTGACCTGGCAAGGCTCCGCCGTGACGCTCGATGTGAAGGGCGAGTGTTTCGAGGCAACGGCCCGCCACCGCGCAGCCCAAGGCGACAAGGTCTATCGCTTTGCCCCCACCGATTGGGAGGGCAAGCGCACGCATCGTTACAACCCGCTCCTGCGCATCTTCGAGCTGAAAGATCCCGCGCGCCAGCAGATGGAATTGCAGCTCCTGGCGACGCTCTTCCTGCAGAGCGACAACGACCGGGTGCAGGGCCTGCTTAAAGGCGGGATCGATCTCCTCGTGGCGGCAGGGCTGCTGGCCTTCCAGCGCAAGCGCCCCACCTTGGGCGAGATTTACCGCATCGCGGCGTCGGGCGGGAACAAGCAGAAGGAGTATTTCGCGCGGGGCCACGAGGTGGACAACAGGGCCGCCAAGCTGATCTTCACCCGGCTGGCCTCGACCAACAACGATACGCTGACCTCCTATGTCTCGCTCCTGATGACCTCGGGGCTCGATCAATGGCAAAACCCGGCCATCGATGAGGCGACGGCCGTGTCGGACTTTGATTTCCGGACGATCCGCAAGAAACCCTTTTCGGTCTATCTCGTCGTCCAGCCCCTCATGGTGAAGCCGCTCGCACCCCTGATCCGGCTGTTTTTCTCCGATCTTCTCTCGGCCATGCAGGAAAAAGATCCCGGACCGGATGAGCCGTGGCCAGTGATGATCATGCTCGACGAGTTCAATCGCCTCGGCAAGATGCCCATCGTGGTCGAGAGCAT
>NZ_LWGH01001099.1:0-2916 GCF_001635395.1 Sulfitobacter sp. HI0129
ATCCTGAACGTGGGCTACGGTGTCGTTGAAATGATCGGCGGGTTCATCGCCGGGTCACAGGCCGTGAAGGCCGATGCGCTCGATTTCATCGGCGACGGCGCGATCACCTTCCTTGGCCTGCTGGCCATCGGCTGGAGCCTCGCCTGGCGGGCACGGTCGGCCTTGATCCAGGGCATCTTCCTCGGGCTCCTCGGTCTCGGCGTCCTCGGCACGACCATCGTCCGGGTCTTCGAACGGACGACGCCGGATGCGGGTCTCATGGGCCTGCTTGGCATGATTGCCCTTGTCGTCAACGTCATCTCCGTTCTGCCGCTGCTGCCGTTCCGCAAGGGCGACGCGAACATGCGGGCCGTCTGGCTTTTCTCTCGCAACGACGCCATCGGCAATGCGGCGGTTGTCGTTGCCGCCGGTCTTGTGGCCTGGCTGGGCAGCGCGTGGCCCGACCTTATCGTTGCCTTCGGTATCGCCGGGCTATTCCTGCACTCGTCCTGGGCGATCATTCGCGATGCGCGGGCCGATCTGAAGACGACTGCATGAACAGCCGCGTTCTAGGCGGAGTTTGCGCCATCTCGGCGTTCGCCCTCGATCAGGGCACCAAGGCGCTTGCCCTGAACACACCTGCGCTTGAGGGCGGCGTCGAGGTTCTACCCTTTCTCAATCTCGTGCGGGTTCTGAACGATGGAGTCAGCTTCGGTATGCTGGGCGGGATCGTGCCTTGGTGGGGTCTCATCGCGCTTGCTGGCGTGATCGTGTTATGGCTGCTGATCTGGTTGTGGCGCGCGCCGGACAGGCTGACGGCTGCCGCTCTCGGTCTGATCATCGGCGGCGCACTCGGCAATGTCCTCGACCGGCTGCGTTATCAGGCCGTCCCAGACTTTCTGGATTTCCATTACGGAACATACCACTGGCCGTCCTTCAATCTTGCGGATGTGGCGATTTTCTGCGGCGCGGCCCTACTGTTCTGGGACAGCTTCCGCTCTGCGACGGACAAGCCTGGTCAGGGTCAACGCAAGGAAAACACAACGGGGGTGTAACCCATGTTCGGCATACCATCTGCGAAAGGCTTTGACAGCACACTTGCCCTGCTGCGCAACCCATATGGGTTCATTTCGGAGACCTGCCGCGCACTCGACACAGACCTGTTCGAAACCCGCATCCTCCTTCAAGAGACGATCTGCATGACCGGCGCGGCGGCGGCAGAAGCCTTCTATCGGGAAGACCGGCTGATCCGCGCAGGCTCGATGCCAGGCCGCATACAGAAGTCCCTGCTGGGAGAAGGCGGCGTTCAGGGATTGGACGGCGCTGCCCACCAGCACCGCAAGAAGATGTTCATGTCACTCATGGGGACCGAGCGGATCGCCGCGCTTAAGGGCACGTCGCTTCACATGTTGGACAACTATGCGCCGGACTGGGAGGCGAGGAACGAGGTCGTCCTCTATGACGAAGTGCGCGAAATGCTCACAAGAGCTGCCTGCGCCTGGGCCGGGGTGCCGCTTAATGAAGCTGAGGTGGCGACCCGAACGGCGCAGCTTACAGCGCTTTTTCAGGACGCCGGGGCCCTTGGCCCCAAACACTGGCGCGCGCGTCTGGCGCGCCACCGCCTGGAAAAATGGGCAGCACGGCTAATCCAACAGGTCCGCGATGGTGAGCTTCAGCCGACGCAGGAAAGTGCCCTTCATATCATCGCGACATGGCGCGATCTCGATGGGGAGTTGTTGACCCCCAGGGTGGCCGCCGTAGAGCTGTTGAATGTCCTGCGCCCGACCGTCGCGGTATCCGTGTTCATAGTTCAGGCGGCGCATGCTTTACATCGGCATCCCGAGTGGCGGCAAAAGCTGAAGGACGACGAGGGACAGCTCGAACCTTTCGTGCAAGAGGTCCGCCGTCTGTATCCGTTCTTTCCCGCGGTTGCGGCACGGGTGAAGAGCGATTTCGAGTGGCGCGGATATCGCTTTCCCAAAGGGTACAGGGTTCTGCTCGACCTCTACGGCACGAATACCGACGCTCGTTCGTGGGACGCGCCGCAAGAGTTCCGGCCCGAGCGGTTTCACGATCGGGAGGTCACTCCCTACGAGTTCATTCCGCAGGGCGGTGGCGATCACCACAGGAACCACCGTTGTCCGGGCGAGTGGATCGCGATCAGCCAGATGAAGGCGTTTTGCAGTTTCTTCGTGAACGCCATCGACTACGAAGTGCCGGATCAGGATCTGGATCTGGAAACCGGAGAACTGCCGCCCATGCCCAAATCTCGGTTCATCATGCGTAACGTCAGGCCTCGGCAGTAGCTTCGCCCTCGTCCGGATCGACCGACCGCGCATCCTTCGTGGCCTCGAACGCCTCCCATGCAACGTAGGGCACGATCAGAAGCGCCGCCACCGGGTCGGCCCACCACCAGCCCATCCATTGCGTCAGACCGATCCCGGCCAACACCACGATCGTCTGATACTGGCAGATCATGGTGTCCTTGGCATCGTACTTCAGGGCGGGCGCATCGAGCCGCTTGCCGTAGCGATACTTGCCCCAGGCGAGGAACGGGTTGGCCACGAGCGAAGCACCCAGAATCGCGATACCCCACCAGTTGAAGCCCGGCGCCTTCTGCGAAATGAAGGCGGAGACCGCCTCGTAGAGGATCGCCGCGACGACGATCCAGAAGGCACAGGCAACCACGTAGAGCGCGACCTTCTTGCGGTGCAGGACCGTGCGCTTGTCGGCACCGTCCACCTCACTCTTCAAGCGCCAGATCAGAGTCGCAGCCGAGGTGGCCTCGACCGTACTGTCGAGGCCCCAACTCACCAGCGCTGCGCTGCCGGTCAGAAGTCCCACGGTGACGGATACGACGACCTCGATGATGTTGTAGACGAGGCTGGCGATCTCGACCCGGATGCCGCGCGTCAGATTGGCCTGCCGGTTATCTTG
>NZ_LWGH01001100.1:0-3904 GCF_001635395.1 Sulfitobacter sp. HI0129
TCGAAACGCAGCACTTCCTCGGCAAAGTTTTCCAGATCCCGCGCCGCCGCCGCGCCCTCGGGCGAACCGACCGCCGGCCCGACATCCGCGTCCGATGCAAACCCAAGCGTGGCAAAGCCGATCACCTCGCGCCCGCCGGGCGAGCGCAGCGCCTGCGCCCCGTCCAGGATGGAGATCGAGTAATGGACCAGCCCCGGCAGTTTCGCCGCAATGGGCGCATGAATGCCCGTCCAGTAGGCTATGAAGTCATCCCGTTCAATGCCGTCTTTCGCGGCCAGAAAACTTGTCCGTTTGACATCCTGTCTCTCCGATCCGATACGGGCCGCGCGGGCCGCGCGGGCCGCGTCAGTCCTGCATCATCCGCAGCACGGGCTTCACCACGCTGCCGTCTTCCATGGCGTGGATCGCCTTGTTGATCCGTTCGAACGGGTAATGCGCGATGATCTTCTCCACCGGAAGCTGACCCTTGCGGTAATACTCGATCAGCTCGGGGATGAAGTCCGGCGGGTTGCTGTCACCCTCGATCACGCCGCGCCAGGACAGACCGGCCCCGACCATTTAACGCGCCTCCACGCTGTACCGGGTGCCGGGCGCCGGGGCGGCGACAAGCGCCAGCATGCCGCGCTTGCGCAGGGCCTGACTGGCCGTGTCCACCACGGTGGGAATGCCGGTCGTGTCGAGACCGCAATGATACCCGCCCCCGCTCGCCTCGCGCAGCTTCCCGACAAGGTCGGGATCGTCGCCGCGAAAGGCATGGGTCGCCCCCAGCTCGCGCGCCAGCGCCAGCCGGTTCTCCGCCAGATCGACGGCGCAGATGTTCGTACAGCCCGCAATCGCCGCCCCCATGAGCGAGGACAGCCCGACCGACCCCGCACCGAACACAACGAAACTGTCGCCCGCCTGTGGCCGGATCGCGTTGAGCCCCGCGCCAACGCCGGTCTGGATGCCGCATCCCAGCGGGGCAAGCACATCCAGCGGCAGGGCCTTGTCGATCTTCACCACGTTGCGCCGATGAGCCAACTGTCGCTGCAAAACTACGCAGCGATCGGCGGTCGGTTGGTATCCTCTCCTGCCGGGAAGAGGCGGGGTCACACACGTCGATCCAGTCTTTCGCAACATCGACGCCGATGTAGGTTTGGGGCAAAGTCACTGTCCTGTCCTTGATATTCGGGGTCGGCACTACGGGCGCCCCTTGCAACTGTTCAGGTTCAAATGGCGACGGCGCAAATGGGCCCCTTGCTACTCAGCGGGATCTACCTCCCCGGGATGGAACGGGGTCCCACCTGCGTTCCCAGTATGCCCGACCTTGAACACACAAGGATGGAGCATCATGAGCAAGACCACGAACAAATTTTCCCCTGAAGTCCGCGAGCGCGCGGTGCGGATGGTTCTCGGCAACGAGGGCGAGCATGGCTCTCGCTGGCAGGCGATCACATCGATCGCAGCGAAGATCGGCTGCTCGGCGAACACGCTGAACGACTGGGTCAAGAAGGCCGAGGTCGACAACGGCAAGCGTTCAGGCGTCCCCAGCGAGATGGCCGAGAGAATGAAGGCGCTGGAGCGGGAGAACCGCGAGCTGCGCCAAGCCAACGAGATCCTGCGCAAGGCGTCGGCTTATTTTGCGATGGCGGAGCTCGACCGCCGGTCGAAGTGATGGTGGATTTCGTTGAAGCGCATCGCGATGCGCATGGGGTCGAGCCGATCTGCACGGTGAGCCGCCGAAGGCGCCACCGGTCCGAGCCCGGCGGCGAACGCCGATTGCCCCCTCCACCTACTATTCTCACTTGGCGAAGCGGGCTGACCCGGCGCGGCAGTCTGACCGCGCCCGTCGTGATGCCACCCTGCGGCCCGAGATCGAACGCGTCTGGGAGGAGAACTATCAAGTCTACGGCGTCCGCAAGGTATGGCGCCAGCTTGTCCGGGAAGGGTTCGATGTCGCTCGTTGCACTGTGGCAAGGCTTATGAATGACATGGGTATTCAAGGCATTATCCGCGGCAAGCCACATCGGACGACGATCCCGGACAAGAAGACCCCGTGTCCGTTGGACAAGGTAAACCGTGAGTTCCGCGTTCCGGCACCCAACATGCTCTGGGTGAGCGACTTCACCTACGTCGCCACCTGGAAGGGCTTCGTCTATGTCGCCTTTGTCATCGACGCCTACGCGCGCAAGATCGTCGGCTGGCGCGCCAGCACGTCAGCGCAGACAGGTTTCGTCTTGGATGCACTGGAGCAGGCAGTCCATGACCGAAGGCCGACAAAGGCCATGGGGTTGGTTCATCATAGCGACCGCGGATCGCAATACCTGTCCATTCGCTACACCGAGAGGCTGGGCGAAGCCGGTATCGAACCTTCCGTGGGGAGCGTTGGCGACAGCTACGACAATGCGTTGGCCGAAACCATCAACGGCCTCTACAAGGCTGAAGTCATCCATCGCCGCGGCCCCTGGCGCAGCTTCGAGGCCGTCGAATATGCCACGCTGGAATGGGTGGACTGGTTCAACAACCGCCGACTTCTCGAGCCCATCGGAAACATCCCGCCAGCCGAGGCTGAGGCCAACTTCTACGCAGCTCTGGAAACTGAAGAAATGGCCGCGTAACTAACCATAATTAGCCTCCGGCAAGCCCGGGGCGGTCCAATCTGGTTCGGCGTGTTCCTCGTGATCGTCGTCGAGGCGGGGATGATCACGCCTCCGCTCGGCATGAACATATTCGTCATACAGGCACAGGCATCGGACATTCCGCTGATCCGAATATATCAGGCGGTCATGCCCTATGTTGCCGGGCCAATCCTGCTGTGCCTGCTTCTGGTGATCTTCCCGGCAATCGCCCTGTTCCTGCCAGAAGTGTTGTTCGCACCATGACCCAAAGCTCTTTTCCCTTCGATGGCGCGGTTGCGCTTGTCACCGGCGCGGCGTCCGGCATCGGTCAGGCGCTGGTCGCCGCCCTTCAGGCCCAAGGCGTGAAGGTGGCGGGCGCCGACCTGTCGGCCCCCGCTGGCCCGGACCTCGCCCTCGCGCTCGACATACGGTCCCGTTCGGACTGGGCCGCCGCCGCCGACCGGGTCGGCGAAACCTTCGGCGGGGCCGATCTGCTGTTCAATGTCGCGGGCATATGCGCCTCGCCCCAACCCATCCATGAGGTCGAGCTGGAGACCTTCCAGCGCGTCCTCGACACCAATCTGGTGGGCATGTTCCACGGCACGCAGGTTTTCGTGAACCAGCTGCGCCGGACGGGCCGCTCGGCGCATATCGTCAATATCTGCTCGGTCTGCGGCCTGTTCTCGACCCCCGGCTATGCGGCCTATGCCGCATCCAAGACTGCCACCGTTTCGCTGAGCGAGACCGCGCGCAGCGATCTGGCCCCGCTGGGCATCGGCGTCACCGCCGTCTGCCCCGGCTACGTCAACACGGCCATCGCAAGCTCCGGTCAGGACAGCACGTCCGAGAACCGCCGACGCGTGGCCGAGATCATGGCCAATTCCATGCAGCCCGAAGAGGTGGCCCGCCGGATCATCGAGGCGGTGAGCCGCAACCTCCCCTACCTGCTGACCCATCCCGAATATGACCGCGTCATCGCCGCCCGTGCCGCCATGCTCGACGCGGCGCTCGTCACCGCGCGCGAACTCGATGCCGGGGGCCACCCCATCGACGACGTGACCCGGCTCGGGGGAAGCTGGCTATGACCCCCGGCCAGGCAGACATCCTGGGCGTGTCTTTCGGCGGCCGCCTCGTGGTCGTCACCGGCGGCGCGCGCGGACAGGGTGCGCTTCAGGCCCGGCATCTCGCGGCGCGGGGCGCGCAGGTGATCGTCGCCGACATCCTTGAAGACGAGGGCCGCGCCCTCGCGGATGAGATCGGCGCGCAATTCGCCCGCCTCGACGTGACCTCGGAAGCGGACTGGGCGG
>NZ_LWGH01001101.1:0-2309 GCF_001635395.1 Sulfitobacter sp. HI0129
CGCGTTTCCTCCGAGAACGGCTGGAATGCCAGCCCCTTCCTCGCCATGATCCGCAAGATCCCCTGCTGAAGAGGGGTCATGGAGGCGATCTCGGAAAGCGTGTCGATCTCGGTCTGAACCTTGCGTTCGGATGCAATGCGTCTCAATGCTTCCGGCCCGGCACCCTCCGGCGCGAAGATCAAGTCGCGCAGGCAGTCGGTCAGCAACTCCGGTCGCCGCCCGACGACCTCGAAAGCCGCTTCGAGATCTTCTGGAGCGAGCTTCGCGCTGTCGGCAAGGGACTCGTTCACGCGCGCGACCATGCTGGCAATGTAGGAGGATCCAAGCGGTGGAAAGGGTCTCACGATGCCGCCGAAGAACGGGGCCTGCCGGTTCTGTACGAGGGTCGACAGCTTGTCGCGGTGCGAACCGGTCATCAGAAGGTAAAGGTGCCGATCGCCCGGTGCTTGGTTGATTGCGTCCCGTGCGGCCTTCAATGCGAACATGGCGTTGAGCCCGGCATCGGTTTCGACCGCCTGCTGCGCCTCGTCGATGATGACGACCAGGTCCTTGTCCGTCGCTTTTATCAGATCTTCGAGGGCCTCGGCGATCGTGCCTGACCAAGGTCCACTCTCCTTCAGTCCGACAGAGAAGCCCAGCACGCCGACCCGGTTGACAGGGCTCTTTTTTCTCATGCGCGAGATCAGGCCGTCATGCTGCTCCAGCGCGATCTTGATCCGAGAGATGATGAGGTCGGCCGGATCGGCGGACCGATCGGCCCACAGGTCGACATAGATGACGGCATAGCCCTTGCTATCGAGATGCGGGATGAGATCCGATCTCAAGAAGGTAGTCTTCCCCGTTCGCCGCGGCGCTGCGAGAAACAAGCCGGCCAGCGAGCCCGTAAGCGGATCAGGGGTCAGCAGTGAGGCAATGCGGGTGGCATCCTCAACGCGGGGCACATGTAGGAGAGATGTCATTACGCATGCCTATATGAGAGGTACGTAACCTACGTAATACAGGAGTAAGGTGACGTAAAGTCTGTTAGGTTTGGGACTTGAGCAAACGATGTGGAGCATGCCGCGCATCCACCCACTCCCTCGCCACAAGGACGGACTTGTACCCGGTGATATCCATGTCGATGCTGTTGCGCGCTATCTCTACCACATCGAAGAAGGCGGCACGGCGATGCGCTATGGCGTGGCGATCGCGCGCGGTAAACTTTACGAACCGGGCACCTATACGATCAAGCGCAAGGTCAGGTGGCCGCATTGGCAGCCGACACAAAACATGATCGACCGCGACCCAGAGCTCTACTCCGATATCGCTGACGGTATGGAACCCGGACCTGAAAACGCGCTCGGATCGCGAGCCCTCTATCTCTTCGTCGGCGACCGAGACACCTATCTAAGGATTCACGGGACACCGTATCCAAGAAGCATTGGCGGCCGTGCGAGTTCCGGCTGCGTCCGAATGGTCATGGCACACATCAATGATCTCTATCCCAACGTCGAGATTGGCTCGACGGCATTCCTGTACTCGGCGGAAGACAGCGTCACCCCGAGAAGTTGACTGGCGCATCATGTGTTACGCGTGGGCTTGACGCATCTATGGGCTGATCAGGACTGGCGCGAAGTGCAGATGGGGTTGCCACCTGCCGAGCGTAGCGGAACCAAGGTGTTTTCCACCGGACCGCTGTGTTCATACCAATAACAGCCATCCTCGGGACGAAGCCGCGCCGTGGTGAGATCCTGACCAGGCGCAGCAAGGGCAATGACGGCCTCGGGAACACTTCCCACTTCGTTGCGAGCGCCGCCGTCGTCCAGCGTTGGCACCGCGCAGCCAGCAAGCACCAATGTCGCTGCGATAATCGGCGCGTTTCGTTTCTGCATGTCTACCTCACTCATTCTGATCGCTTCGTACCGGCAAGCGTTGCTCCAACCGCGTCGTTTCAAGGGGGCGGCTAGCTTCAAGCCTCCGCAGGGCGCCTTTCTTGCTGGACGAATATCCACTTTTTGCCCTTGAAGCTCTAGTTACTGTAGGGGCTATGTCAATGTGGAATCAATGAATCCTGAGGTCAATCCATGTCTTCCGACGGCAACCGCAACGATCACGGCCATCCGGGTGATCAAGAGCATTCTGACCCAAGAGGCAACTCCTGTTGCGACGCCAGCAAGGACGTCGCGTCCACGGCGCCAGCGCCGTCTGGCGGAAGGAGCTTTCAGGTCTCCGGGCTCGATTGCGCCGAAGAGGTGGCGATCCTGAACCGGGTTGTCGGGCCGAAAGTGGGCGGAACCGAACACCTGGCATTCGACGTGATCAACGGGCGA
>NZ_LWGH01001102.1:0-2753 GCF_001635395.1 Sulfitobacter sp. HI0129
ACCCTCGATCCCCTCGGGCACCAGCTTGTCGCTGGTGCCCGAGGGGATCGAGGGTCAGGTCGCCTACAAGGGTGCGGCGGGGGCAGTCGTGCATCAGCTGATCGGCGGGCTGCGCGCGGCCATGGGGTATACCGGCTGCGCCACCGTGGAAGAGATGCGCAAGAACTGCACCTTCGTAAAGATCACCGGGGCAGGGCTGAAGGAAAGCCACGTGCACGACGTGCAGATCACCCGTGAATCGCCAAACTACCGGATCGGTTGATCCCGTGGGCGGGCAGGGTATCGCGTTGACGGGTGCGCGCCGGTGACCCCCGGCGCCCGCGTCGCCGCAGCCATAGAGGTGCTGGACAGTATCGCTGCAGGCACTCCTGCGGAACAGGCGCTGACCCGCTGGGCGCGGCGCAGCCGTTTCGCCGGATCGAAGGACCGCGCGGCCATTCGTGACCATGTCTTCGACGTGCTCCGCTGCCGCCGCAGCGCCGCCCACGCGGGGGGCGGCGAAGACGGTCGCGCGCTGATGCTGGGCCTGCTGCGTCTTCAGGGGCAGGATCCCGGCCATTTATTCGATGGGGCAGGCCATGCGCCCGCCCCGCTCACGCCCGCAGAAGCGGCTGAGCCGGGGCCTGTGCCGGAGGGGGCCGAATGGGATCTGCCCGACTGGCTTATCCCCCGCTTTCACGAAAGCCTTGGCACCGAAGCCTTGCCCACGGCCCGCGCCCTGCGGGAGCGTGCACCCGTCACCCTGCGCGTGAACGCAGGCAGGCTGACCCGTGCGGAGGCGGCGCAGCGGCTGGCGGAGGCCGGGGTCCTGACCCGTGAAAACCCGCGCTGCGATACGGCGCTCACGGTGGAGGAGGGGCCGCGAAAACTGCGCAATGCGCCGCCCTATCTCAATGGTGACGTCGAATTGCAGGACGCTTCGAGCCAGGCGGCCACGGCGGGGCTCCCCCCGGCGGGCCGCATTCTCGATTATTGCGCGGGCGGGGGCGGCAAGGCGCTGGCAATGGCCGCGCGCGGGGAAACGCAGGTCTTCGCCCATGACATCGACCCCGCGCGTATGCGCGACCTGCCCGAAAGGGCCGCCCGCGCCGGCGTCGCGATCCCCGTGCTGAAGACACCCGATTTGCTCCGAGAGGCACCCTTCGACATCGTATTTTGCGATGCGCCCTGTTCGGGATCGGGCGCATGGCGCCGTGCGCCCGAAGGCCAATGGCTGCTGACACCTGACCGGCTGACGGAACTGACCGCGATACAGGACGGTATCCTCGACGCGGCGGCGCCGCTCGTCGCCCCCGGGGGCATCTTGGTCTATGCGACCTGTTCGGTTCTCGGCGAAGAGAACGGCGACAGGATCGCCGCCTTCACGGCCCGGTCGGGCTGGAAATGCGATTTCAAGCGCAGTTTCACGGTGAGCGACGAGGGCGACGGATTCTTCGTCGCACACTTGACGCGTGCTGACATCTGATCATACTCAACCTTAAGATGTTATAGCCGCTATTAAGCGACGATTAACCGCTTGAGGCCCATATGGTCGTAGGATTCGCAGCGCCCGAGGTCAGCTTGTCACAGACGACGGAAGTAAGCAGTTCGGCCCCGGCGTTTTCCGCACGCCCCGGTCTGTCGCGCCATCGCTTCTACAGCCTGCTGGTGCTTTGCCTCATGGCGGGCAGCGCGTCGCTGTTCATGCCGGACCGGCAGCTGGCGCTGGCGCTCATGGCATTTTCCGCCGCTCTCCTTGTCATCTGCCTATGGGCGCGCCCGGGGGTGGCGTCAGGCTCCGCGCTCTCTGCCAGCAGGGAGCCGGAGGTCGCGCGCATGATCATGCATGATCCGGTGCCCTCCTTCGTCGCGGGATCGGACGGGGCGGTGAGCTATGTCAACCTCGCCGGCCAGACCGCCTACAAGGGGCGGGAAACGCGCAGTATCCCGGCCATCCTCAAGCCGCAGCTCGCCA
Source organism: Sulfitobacter sp. HI0129 (assembly GCF_001635395.1). Lineage (NCBI taxonomy): Bacteria > Pseudomonadati > Pseudomonadota > Alphaproteobacteria > Rhodobacterales > Roseobacteraceae > Sulfitobacter > Sulfitobacter sp. HI0129. The sequence goes on from NZ_LWGH01001102.1 coordinate 1,955, forward strand.
ATCCGAGCGGCATCCTCTTTCGGCTGCTGACCCGGGCAGAGGCGAGCGGTGCCGCGCGCGAAGATTTCGTGACCGCGCAGGGCCATCTGCGCATTTCGGTGCATGCCATCCCCGCGCCGAAGGAAGAGGCACGCTTTGTCTGGCGGATCGAACCGCTCGCCCCGCGCGCACGCGCCGGGGCAGAGCGCGAGGCGCAGGGGCTGCCCATGCTGATGGTGGGCCGTTCGAACGCGGTGCTCTACATGAACGATGCCGCCCGGCGGCTGGTGGGCAGCCGTATCAAATCGCTCGACCGGCTGTTCCGCGACCTGCCCATTGAAAACGGCGAACGCTACGAACTCGACACCGCCGAAGGCCCGCAGCCCGTACGCGTCGCCGAGATGCCCGCGGCAGCCAGTCGCCGCGCCCTCTACCTGCTGCCCGCGGGGGAGCCTTCGCCCGAAGAGGCGGACGCGCGCATGTTCCAGAAGCTGCCCGTGCCGCTGGTGAAACTCGCCCGGGACGGCAGCGTGCGCAGTTTCAATGAAATGGCGAGCAGGCTGCTCGGGCCGCGGCTGGCCGTGGGTGTGCATCTGTCGGCGATGATGGAAGGCCTTGGCCGTTCGGTGAGCGACTGGTTCGACGACACGCTTTCCGAGCGGCTCTCGCGGAAGGCGGAATTCCTGCGGCTGACCCGGGACGATGCCGAAATTTTCGTGCAGGTCACGCTCAACCGGGTGGCCGAGCCTGAGGGTCCCTGCCTGATCGCGGTGNTGNNGNNCGCGNNGNNCTCCCGAAACATCGCCTCGGCCGCGTCCCA
>NZ_LWGH01001103.1:0-3350 GCF_001635395.1 Sulfitobacter sp. HI0129
ATGGCAAGGTCGGCGGGCTTGACCGGGTGGCGACCGTTCTCAACGCCATCCGCGCCGACCGGCCCGACGCCCTGCTGCGGGATGGGGGCGATACCTGGCACGGCTCGCTGACCTGCCTGCGCACCGCAGGCCAGGACATGGTGAACGTGATGAACGCGCTGAAACCCGATGCGATGACCTTTCACTGGGAATTCACGCTGGGCACGGACCGTGTGACCGAACTGGTGGAGGGGCTGCCCTTCGCGGCCAACGGCCTTTTCGATGTCCGGCAGGCGCGCTTCGGGGGCGCTCAGTGTCATGATGTGCGTCGCCGCCGACACCTTCACATCGTCAGCCGCGACTCCGGCCGACTGCGCCGCCCGCTCGATCTGCGCGGCATCCTTCGCGCAGTCCATACCGGAAACCCGGTAACGGACGGGCGGAACATCTGCCGTCGATCCGGCACTTTCGGTGTTGGCCATGGTCGCGCTATTCCTGCTAGAATGAATTGAAGAACAACGTATCAGCGAGGAGTGATATGGCCCAAATCGTCGATGACCGCAAGAGCGCGACCATCGAGCGACGGGCGAAGCTGTTCCGCGGCTTCGCGGACCCGAGCCGCCTGGCCATCCTCGGTGCACTTTGCAACGAGCCATTGGCCGTTCACGAGATCGTCGAGCGGACCGAACTATCGCAACCCAACGTCTCCAACCATCTGAGGTGCCTGCTGGACTGCGGGCTTGTCGCCAGCGACCGCGAAGGGCGCTTCATCCGCTACCGTATCAGCAACCCGCGCATCACGGTCCTTCTGAACGATGTGGACGCACTTCTCGACGTGGTCGCAGTGGGTGTTGAGGCGTGTGACAATTATCGTGAGGCGTAAAAGGTCGCAGTTTGATCTGCCGGACAGCACCGCCATAGACGCGCCGCTTCTGACCGGCGCGGCCATCTTCGGCATGGGCTGGGGCCTAGGCGGCTTCTGTCCGGGACCCGCTTGGACATCGCTGTTGATTGGATCGTCAGGCATCCTCATTTTCCTTCCCGCCATGCTGGTCGGGATCGTCCTCGCCGGTTTCGCCAAATCATCTTCCTCATTCGCAAGCAAAGGAGCGTAAATGTGGCCGAACTGAACGAGCCCATCGTCCGCCAATCCGCATCGACTGGGCCGAACAGCCCCGATGTCTGGGGCATCTACGAGCCCGACACCGGGTCGATCCAATATATCTGCGCCGATCCCGCGACGAAGAAGGCCGCACTGATCGACGTGGTGCTGAACTTCGATCCGGCGCGTTTCGCGACCGATACGCGCAGCATGGAGCAGGTGCTGGGCCTTGTGGAGAAGCACGGCCTGACGGTGGAATGGGTACTCGATACGCATCCCCACGCCGATCATATGATGGCGTCGTCGCACCTCAAGAAACGGACCGGTGCTGCAAACGCCATCGGTGAAAAGGTCCGCGACATCGCCGAACTCTGGCGCGACTACTACAACACGCCGGACGCCTTCGACCCCCACCGCGACTTCGACCGCCTGTTCGCGGACGGGGATACCTTCCGCATCGGCGATCTGGACGTTCGGGTGATGCTGTCCCCGGGGCATACGCTTGGGTCGATCACCTATGTCTGCGGCGATGCGGCCTTCGTGCACGACACGCTGATGCAGCCCGACAGCGGCACGTCCCGTGCCGATTTTCCCGGTGGCACCACCGAGGATTTGTGGAACTCGATCCAGGTGATCCTGTCTCTGCCCAAGGATACGCGGCTTTTCGTCGGTCATGACTATGGGTCCGAGGATCGCGACAGGCCGGAATGGGAAGCCTCAGTTGCCACCCACAAAGCCAAGAATGTCCATGTCAAGGACGGCACCGACAAGGCCGACTACATCCAGACCCGCGAGGATCGGGATGCCACACTGGACCTGCCGGACCGGATGCTCGCAGCACTTCAGGTCAACCTGCGTGCGGGGCAATTGCCCGAAGCCGAAAGCAACGGTGCGCACTACCTGAAAATGCCCGTCAACAAGTTCTGAAAGGAGAAAGGATCGTGAACAAGTCCATGAAAGACCTCGTCGCGGACGCAAGATCGCGCGTCGATGGAATCGCTCCCGCTGACGCGCACAGAGCGATGGCGCAGGGAGATGTCATCCTCGACGTGCGTGAAACGGCAGAGCTGAAGAGCGACGGCGCAATCGAAGGCGCGATCCACATCCCGCGCGGGTTGGTCGAAGCACAGGCCGATCCCGAGACCGGCAAGGCGAACGAGGCTTTGGCCGCGAAACGCGATGGCACGGGCCGTGTTCACGTTCTCTGTGCGTCCGGCGCACGCGCGGCCCTTGCCGCCGACAGCCTGCGCCAGATGGGCTATGACACCGCTGTAATCGAAGGGGGTCTGGCGGGCTGGAAAGACGCGGGTCTCCCGCTTCGGGCCTAACACCGGTGCGAGCGCTATCGCGATATTTGCTCGGCCTCGGTTGGGACGATGCAACCCTTCCAATGACGGAGTATCACTGTGAGACGCCGAAAGTTCCTTAGCCTAGCCGCAGCCTCGCTCGCAACCCCAGCACTTAATATCAGCCGGGCATGGGCCGCCGAACCCGGCGCGCCTTTGCCGATACCGGAGGTTATGGAGATCGGCCCCGGCGCAGGCAACACACTCGATGCGATACGCGGAACACGCGAGTTCACCGGAGGCGCGACGTCGGAGACCTGGGGCTACTCCCAGGATTACCTCGGACCGCTGCTGCGGTTCCGGCGCGGGCGCACCGCAAACATAAGTGTCATGAACCGTCTCGATGAACCGATCACTGCTCACTGGCACGGCATGCACGTGCCGGGCTATCTCGACGGTGGGCCGCAACTTGCTTTCGGCCCGGGCGAGACCTGGGCGCCGGAATTACCGGTCGATCACCCGGCGGCAACGCTGTTTTATCACAGCCATGTTCACGGGCGAACAGGCCCGCAGGTATATCGCGGGTTGGCGGGCATGATTGTCATCGACGACCCCGAGATCGACGATCCACTGCCGCACGACTATGGCGTGAACGATTTTCCACTCATCGTGCAGGATCGACGCTTCGATCGGTCAGGCCGCATGACCTATAGTCTTGGCATGATGGATCGGATGCATGGGTTCCAGGGGGACCAGATCCTCGTCAACGGTGTGATCCGTCCCAAGCTTACAGTTCCGGCGGGTCTGGTACGCCTGCGTATCCTGAACGCGTCGAATGCGCGCGTGTATGATTTCCGTTTCACCGACGGCAGGCAATTCCACCAGGTCGCGAGTGACGGCGGCCTTCTGGCCCGCCCTCTTGCCATGGCCAGCCTGCAACTCGACGGTGCCGAACGGGCCGAGATCGTGGTCGAATTCTCGGA
>NZ_LWGH01001104.1:0-2791 GCF_001635395.1 Sulfitobacter sp. HI0129
GCACCATCCGCTTCAATTCCGTCCGCAGCGCCTCGAGCCGCGCCAATCGTTGCTCGACCTGTTTGAGTTGCCGACGGGCGATTGCATCCGCCTCTGCACAGGACTTTCCCGGATGATCGCTGAGATCGAGGAGCTCACGGATCGCGTCCAACGAGAAGCCCAGTTGCCGAGCGTGCCGGACGAATGACAAGCGGTCGAGTTCGGCGTCGCCATAGCGTCGTTGGCCCCCCTCGGTCCTGCCGGGCTCAGGCATAAGTCCGATCTGCTCGTAATACCGGATGGTCTGCACTTTTGTTCCGGTCTTCTTCGCCAGAGTCCCAATCGTCAGCATTTCCGCTCCCCACATTACCTACAGTGGGTGTAGCTTTATGCGGTGCGCATCACAAGCTTCACCTGAGTTTCACAGATAGGTGATTGTTGGCCGATCGGTGACAATCACGCTTGAACCTACAGTAGCTAGAGGATGTAAACGCACACAAAATATAGAATCAAGTTCGGGCGGAGCGGCGTGAGGCTTTCAGGTCTTCAGAAGGTATTGTGGGTGTTGGCGGGCGCGGCGGCGTTCGTTTTCATCTGGCTGTTGCTATGGTCCGACTACCGTGCCGACCTTGCCCGAGCCGAGAATGAACCACCGTTTCTTGCTGATTTCGAACTGACCGATCATCGCGGCATTGTCCAAACGGACGAAGATTTCGCAGGGCGCTGGATGCTGGTCTTCTTTGGCTTCACCAATTGCCCTGACGTCTGTCCGACAACACTGTCCGAAGTCGCGGCCGTGATGGAGGGCCTGGGCGATGAGGCGGCAGTGGTTCAGCCGATTTTCATAACGATCGATCCCGAGCGAGATACGCCGACGGCTTTAGCGGAGTACGTGCCCATGTTCGACGCAGGGATCATCGGGCTTACCGGTACACCGGAGCAGATCGCCGCGACATCCGAAACTTTTCCGATATTCTATGAACGGATCGAGCAGGCGACTGCGCCGGGCGGATACACGATGGGTCACACGTCGCATCTTTTCCTTTTCGACACGCAAGCAGGCTTCGCGGACTCCTGGCCCTACGGCACGCCCGCCGAAGAGATCCTCGCCGATCTGAGAGAGAGGATCTGATCGTCATGACCCGACTTTCCGGAGAGACGGCCCTCGGGCTGGCCTGGATCATCGCGCTCACCGCGTCGCTTGCAGTGCTCTTCATCGGCGAGGTTCTGGGGCAGACACCTTGCGTGCTTTGCTGGTTTCAGCGTGCCTTCATGTTTCCCTTGGCCATCGTCCTCGGGCTCGGGCTGTGGTGGCAGGATCGGCGCGTGGGTCGCTACGGGATCGCGCTGGCAATCGGGGGCGCCGCCATAGCGCTCTGGCACCTCGGCCTCTATGTCGAGCTGATCCCCGAACGCATCCAGCCCTGCACGGCGACAGGCCCATCCTGTACTGACGACAATCAACTGGTCTTCGGCATTCCGATTCCTCTGATGGCGCTCGTCGCCTTCGTGGTGATCGGGCTGCTGTCGGCTCTCTCACTGAAGGAAGCACAAGAATGAAACGACGCGGCCTCATCCTGTCCGTTCTCGCGCTCGGGGTCGCCGGTTTCGGCGGGGCCGCCTGGTATGCCACCCGCCCCGACCCGATTGCCGCGTCCGATCCCATCGACCCTGAAATGGCCAACGCGCTGATCCGACCCTATTCCCCGATCCTCGGGCCCGAGGATGCGCCCGTAACCATCGTTGAATTCTTCGACCCGGCCTGCGAGGCATGCCGCGCTTTCTATCCGGTCGTCGAGGATATCATGGCGGAGCACGGAGACGCGGTGCGCGTTGTAATCCGCTATACGCCTTTTCACGGCGAGGCGTCGGTAGAAGCGATCCGTGTGCTCGAGGCGGCGCGCATGCAGGACGTGTTTGAACCTGTGCTCGAGGCAGTCTTGCGAGAGCAGCCCAGATGGGCGTCTCACGGGACCCCGGCACCCGGATTGATCCTTGAGATTGCAGCAAGCGGAGGTCTGGATGTCGAAGCTGCCCGGACACAGATGCTGGCCCCCGGTGTTGTGGCGGTGCTCAACCAGGACCGCGCCGATGTCGAGACAGTCGGGGTCCGCCAAACGCCCACGTTCTTCGTGAACGGCAAGCCTCTCGATCCGTTCGGTGAGGCCGAATTGCGGAGGCTGGTGGCAGTGGAAGTTGCGGCAAGCCAAAGCTGATTTGCGGAGGCAGGAGAAACGAGTGGTGAAGAAGTTGAGATATACCAATGCATTGGCCGTGCTTTTGACGGTTGCAGGGCTGTCGGCCCCCGCACTGGCCGGTTCGGAGGATGTCGTGGTCGAGAATGCGTGGTCCCGCGCCTCGATCGGCGTCAACAGGCCAGGTGCCGCCTATATGACCGTGCGCAACACGGGTGAAGACGCCGTTACGCTGACCGGACTTGCGACACCGCTGGCAATGATGCCCGAGATCCATGAGTCGAAAACCAACTCCGATGGCGTCAGTTCCATGGCACCTGCAGGCGAGATCACGATTGAGCCCGGCCAAAGCGTGGCATTGGAGCCGGGCGGGTTGCACGCCATGCTCATGAAGCTGCAAGAGCCGATGACCGAAGGCGAGAATTTCCCGCTGACACTGACCTTCTCGGATGGCGGCAAGGTGACGGTCGAGGTCCCAATCCTCGGAATCGCCGCGCGTGGACCGAAGGGCTGATGCAACGTCGGCAGCTCCTTCTATACGGCGCAGCCGGTGCCTTGAGAACGCGCTGGCGCGTACAAAGGGAAAGGTTTCCGGCGCGCAGGGTGCGGCATCGATC
>NZ_LWGH01001105.1:0-5315 GCF_001635395.1 Sulfitobacter sp. HI0129
CGATTATCAATATGGTGCCTTTGCAGCTTCCCGACGAGATCTTCGTCGCGCAGACCCAGCTCTCCACGCAGAAAGCCCTCGCCCGGATGAACAAGGTCCGGAAAGGTCAGCGATACGATTGGATGATCGATGAAACATCGCTTTGGACATTCTGCGATCCGCTAACCACGCCCGTGCGCGATCTAGTCGAGAGGGATCAGGTAGAAAAGATCGAAACCGACTTTCTGGCCAAACACGACGCGGTGGATCAGCAGTATAAATTTGCGGGTCTGTTACGGCATACCTTGGCGCATGACTTTCGCGATTTGCTCGGGTGGGACGGAAAGAAAAAGCAGTTCTACTTCTTGCCAGCGCCTGGAGGCGTCGGGCGCAAGTTCCGCTATCTTGGTGCCAAACAGAAGACGCAGGCCGACGTTGTCAGTGTCTATCAGAAGTCGAAAGGGGCGGGGCCCATCGACTATGTGCGGCACCATTCATTCCATCCACGGTTTGAGCGTTTGGCGGATCAATGGTACTTGATCATCAGCCCATCCTACTACTTCACTTCCGATGGAGAACGAGCTCTCAACTACCCGGACACATTGTTGTCCGGGAAGAAACGTCTCGACACAAACAGCACTGTTCGAGGCCAGGTTATCATGTGGCATCGATTGCTTTCAGGTATGGAATTTGAAGATACCGGCGGATTGCTGGCGCCTGACATCAAGATAGATCGCGTCATCAAGTTTGGCGACCCGCCTTTCATCGAACTGCCAAAGAGCGTTCCCGAGGATGTCTGGGGTGCGAAAGCGCAAAAATCTAGAAACCCATCCAGCTCGGATGAACAAGGTAGCTTCGACCTATGAGCGGCTTCAAAGCAAAGATCTTTCCGGAGCCAGAACGTAACCGCCCGATTGATACCGCGGTTTAGGCGTCGGGCGCCCAGTTCCACGGGAGCAGTTCGCCGAGCCGATTGATCTTGTGATCGTGGATGCGCTCGAGCAGATCGGCGAGCCAAGCCTGCGGGTCCAGCCCATTCATCTTCGCGGTCTCGATGAGTGTCATGGCGCGGGCAAGGGTTTCTCCGCCGCGGTCCGAGCCGGCAAAGAGCCAGTTCTTCCTTCCGATGCCGATTGGGCGCATGGCGCGCTCGGCGGGGTTGTTGTCGATGCCGGTGCGTCCATCCTCGAGGAACAGCTCGAAGGACGGCCAGCGGGACAGCCCGTAGCGGAACGCCTTGGCGAGGTTGCCCTTGCCGGGAATACGAAGCAACTGGGCTTCGGCCCACGCCTTGAAGGTGTCGACCATGGGTTTGGAATGCCGCTGCCGCGCGGCCTTGCGCATTTCGGCGGACTGGCCAGCGATCACTCGCTCGACGTCGTAAAGCTTCCCAATCCGGTCGAGTGCCTCCCGCGCGATCTCGGACTTCGTGGTCTCCCAGACGTCGTGGAAGTCGCGCCGCAGGTGTGCCCAACAGGCGGCCTCGCGGAACTGCCTGCTGCCGTCCGCGCGTCGCTCGTAGAGCTGGCCGAAGCCCGCATAGGCATCCGCTTGAAGGATGCCGCCACTGCCTTGGAGGTGCTGCCGGGGGTGCTCGCCTTTACGGTCCGGTGAGAAGCGGTAGACCACGCCGGGCGGGGCCGTGCCGGCCCAGGGTCTCTGGTCCGAGACATAGGCCCAGATCCGTCCCTGCTTGACCCCCTTGCCCAAGCCACGGTCGCGGCGGGACCGGTCCAGGACGCGGATCGGCGTGTCGTCGGCGTGCAGGATCGGCGCGGCCATGACCTCGGCCTCGATCCGGTCGATGATCGGCGCGAGCACCTTCATGGCCCGGCCACACCAGTCCAGTAGCGTGCTGTCTGGCACGTCCGCACCCATGCGGGCGTAGATCTCGTTCAGGCGATAGAGCGGCAGGTGGTCATCGAACTTGGAGACCAGAACATGCGCCAGCAGACCGGGCCCGGCCATGCTGCCGGGGATCGGACGGCTCGGGGCGGCAGGCTGCACCATCTTCTCGCACCGGCGGCAGGATTTCTTTAGCCGCGCGATCTGGATCACCTTCATCTGCGCCGCGACCATATCGAGCAACTCGCTCACATCCTCGCCGACCACGCGGAGGTCGCCGCCGCAATCGGGACAGCAGGCGCCGGGGTCGAGCTCGCGACGTTCGCGAAGTGTGGCGGGGGACACCCGTGGCCTGCGACGGGGGCGCAGTTCGGCGGTCCCGGGATCAGCGGCCAGAGGCTCCCCGTCATCTTCGTCGACCGGCTCATTGCGCTGCTCGGCGGCCGCGACCAGCAGGTCTTCCAGCGCCAGTTCGAGTTGGGCGATCTCCCGTTCGATCTTCTCCGAGGACTTGCCGAAGGCCTGTTTCTGAAGCCTGGCGATCCGTAGGCGCAGGGCTTGAACCAGCTGTTCATGGGCTTGGAGTGTGGCCGACATGCGCGCATTCTCCGCCTGAAGCGCGGCAATCATCGCTTTCAGAACGGCGGGGTCATCGGAGAAAATGTCGACGCCTTCGGACATGCCGACAGATACCATGCGGCATTCGGAATGACCAATGAAACAAGGGCCTTGAGCAGGACAAACTACCCGACGCGGGCCGGCGGCGCGCCCCAATCCGGACGCCGCCAATCGATGCCTTCCCAGAGCATCGCCAGCTGCGCGGAGGTGAGCCGGGCAGCGCCACCCTCGGCACCAGGCCAAGGAAAGCGGCCGCGCTCAAGCACCTTGTAGTAGAGGCAGAAACCTTGGCCATCCCAGTAGAGCAGCTTCAGGCGATCGCCCCGGCGCCCTCGGAACGCGAAGACCGCGCCGCTTGCAGGCTTCTGATGCAGGACATCCTGTGCGATGGCGGAAAGGCCGGCGATGCCCTTCCTCATGTCAGTGACGCCGCAGGCCAGATAGACCCGCACCCCTGTTCCGGGCCCGATCATGCCGCCTCCACCGCCCGGATCAGCCGGGTCAGCGCGTCACCATCCATGCTGCTGTCAAACCTCAGGCACCGCCCATTTCTCAGCCGCAATTCGATCAGGACCGGCCGCGAGGGGGCGGATACGGAGGCGCAGGCAGGTTCCGGGGTCGCATCGAAGTCTACCGGAAGGAAGACAGTTCCGCGATCCGGCGACCATAGCCCTTTCTTCTTCAGATCCCGACGCCACCCATAGATCTGCGACCGGGTGAGTTCGTGGCGCTGCGCGACCTGCGTCACCGTCGCACCGCCCATGCCGACCTCCGAGAGGATCTCGAGCTTCTCGTCATCGCTCCATCGACGGCGCCGCTCAACGCCCAGAACTTCGCCCAGCATGGCCCCTCCAAATAAGACACGTCGATAACGACGCAGTTATGCACGTGTCTTAGATCAGAGAGCCCCAGTCAGGCAGGCGGTTTCAATCGGGCGGTTACTATGTTCCTGCGGGCCAAAGAGTAAGTAGCGACTATCGCAAATACATTTAGATCATCTTGGGCCGTTGAGGATTCGCGGAAAACCGATTTGAAGAAATAGAACGCCAGGGAATTCGCATGAAGATTGACACACTTTGTATACAGAATTTTCGATGCTTCGGCGCAGAGACTGAAACTCTCAGGTTTGAAAACGGGGTTACGGCATTGGTTGGCGGAAATGGAGCCGGAAAAACGGCGGCGCTCCAGGCGTTAGCACGGCTTTTTGGTGTCTCAAGTGCAGAAAGACAGATCCAGACACGCGATTTTCATCTTAAGCCTGACCAAACCGAACTCGTTTCTGGAGCAGTGCTGTCGATCGAGTGTATCCTCTCTTTTCCAGAGCTAGACGGTCTTGATGAGGATGCAGCGGCCGACGCCGTGCCGGATTTCTTCAACCATATGGCGGCAACCGGTCCCGGTGAACCGCTCAAAGCGCGCATACGCTTGCAGGCAATCTGGACGGATGATGGAACGCCCGACGGGACAGTGGAAGAGGACATTCGCTGGATCGGTACGCTCGGTGATGCTTACGATTGGGATGAGTGCCAAAGGGTCGCTGCCGTCGATCGTGGCACCATCCAACTTGTTTATGTGCCGGCAACCCGCAATCCGGCGGATCGTGTCACTGATTTGCTCAAGGGGCGTTTGTGGCGGGCTGCGAGATGGTCGGATCGCCTATCCAAGACGACTGAGCGCGGAGCCAAGTTGATCCAGAAGCAATTTGAGCGCGAAGAACCCACAGAATTCAGAGAGTGTCCGACCTTTTGTGTATGATTGATCCGGTTCATGCTTCACCAAAAGGAAGCATGCATGACCATCTCGAAAGAAATCCTGGACGAACTGCTTAAGGGCGTTGATCGCCCTGAGGACCTGCTCGGCGATGCCGGGCTGATGAAAGAGCTGAAGATCAAGCTCATGGAACGGATGCTGGGTGCTGAACTGACCGCGCATCTTGGCTATGAAGAGGGCGAAAGCGCGCCGCCGAGCCAACCCAACCGCCGCAACGGCACATCGACGAAAGTGCTGAAGGGGCAGGACGGGGAATTGCCGGTAGCGATCTCCCGTGACCGCGACAGCAGCTTCGAGCCGGAACTGGTGAAGAAGGGCCAGACCCGGATCGACGGTATGGATGACAAGATCATCGGGCTCTACGCCGCCGGTCTGACGGTGCGGGACATCCAGGCGCATCTGCTCGACCTCTACGGTCTGAGGGTGTCGCCCGACCTGATCAGTCGGGTCACCGACGCGGTGCTGGACGAGGTTCGGGAATGGCAGAGCCGCGCGCTGGATCGGATGTATCCCATCGTGCTTTTCGACGCGCTACGTGTGAAGATCCGGGATGCCGACAGCCGGACGGTCAAGAACAAGGCCGTCTACGTCGCCCTCGGCGTCACCCACGATGGGAGCCGTGAGGTTCTGGGCCTGTGGATCGCCGAGAACGAAGGTGCCAAATTCTGGCTCTCGGTGATGAACGAACTGAAGAACCGGGGGCTGCAGGACATCCTGATCACCGTCGTGGACGGTCTCAAGGGTTTTCCGGAGGCGATCACCGCCGCCTTCCCGGAGGCCATGGTTCAGACCTGCATCGTGCATCTGGTGCGCCATTCTCTGAACTTTTGTTCCTGGAAGGACCGCAAGATCGTGGCGGCCGACTTGCGCCGGATTTACAGCGCCCCGAGCACCGAGATGGCCGAAGCTGAGCTCGATGCCTTCGAGGAGAAATGGGCCGGGAAATACGCCTCCATCGCTCCGGCCTGGCGCAGAATGGTGCCAGCCCCGAATCCATCGCACGCAAGGGCCTGTATCATCTTGGCCGACGAACGCGGCAGCACTACGCGGGATGGATCGCCCCATGCTTCGACGATTTCGCCGGTGTCGTCGCAGATGACCGC
>NZ_LWGH01001106.1:0-2024 GCF_001635395.1 Sulfitobacter sp. HI0129
ACCGTGCAATCTTCGCAAGTGTGCTCAGCCTGACGTCGCGCTTGCCGGTTTCAATCAACGAGAGGGCGCCTGCCGAGATGCCCGACAGTCGTGCGAGCTCCTGCAGGGTCAGGCTGGAGGCGACCCGCTGGCTGCGGATCGCAGCCCCGACCGGGGCGAGTACGTCTCTGTTTCCTTCCAAACTCATGACCATCACAAATTTTACCGAATACGATAATTATCCGTTATCTAGCAACTGTATCTTTCAGGGGTGTCTGTGCTCCCATTCCCGTCGGCTTTTGCACAGAGCATTGGCGATGATGACGAGCTTGCGCGCGACGGCCGTGACGATGACCTTGTGTGGTTTCCCGGCTTTACGGAGCCGATCAGCGAACGCTTTGAGTGTCGGGTTATGATGCGAGGCGACCAGCGCTGCCTGGAACATGACATGTCGTAGGGCGCGTCTACCACCGGCGATTGCGCGCTTGCCACGCAACGTTCCGCTGTCCTGCGCCACTGGTGCCAAACCGGTCAGGGCCGCAGCTTCTTCGCCGGTGAGAGCGCCGAGTTCGGGAAGTTCGGTGATCAGCGTTGAGCTGGCGACTGGTCCGATGCCGGGAACGGAACGAAGGATCCGCGCGGTGCCCGCGAGATGCCTGTAGCGCCCCAAAAGCTCTGAAATTCTGCTTTCCAACTCGGTGATCGCAACATCCAACCTCTCCTTCAACTCCACATCGATATCCTCGAACAGCTCTGCCGTTCCCGATTTCCGATGCGCCCGGATCTGCGCCAGAAGCCGCTTTCGCATCTCGACCACCTGTGCCCGTCTGGTGGTCAAGGCCCTGAGAAGACGTAGATGTTCGGCGGGAAGTGTTCGTCCTGCCTCGGGTCTGAAGACCAAGAAGCGCGCTATGAGTTCGGCATCGATCCTGTCGGTCTTTGCTCGGGTTCCAAGGCTGCGCGCGAAGGCCTTGACCTGGGCCGGCGGCACTTGGCGGGCCTCGACGCCTGCATCCTGAAGATAGGACCAGAGCCGCCATTCCTGCCCACCCGTCGCTTCGAAACAGACGACGGCTCTCTGGTCGTGAGCGAGATCGGACACCGCGACATGGCCATTATCGGTATTGGGGATGCGATGACGCTGACCGTCCGGAAGGCAGTGAATATCGAGCCAGTCTCGGCTCACATCTATCCCGATGATCCGACCGTGTGTTACCTTCTCCATGCTCTCCTCCGTCTGATACGCGGTCCCACGAGGGCCGCTGGCAACTGTTCGAGACAATGAAGGAGAGGCGGTGCCGACAGGCTAAGAAGCGTGGCCATGCCACAAGGGTCAGACGTCGCGCACCACCCCGTCACGGGTCCTCGCCGGGACACGTGACGGGGTCACGCTAGCAGATCTACGATACAGAAGGGTCAGGATTCATAACCAGTAAATGACGAGAGCTGCGAGGGCGATGGCTGAGAGGAACACCTTGGGGCATCGGTCATAGCGGGTCGCGACGCGCCTCCAGTCCTTGAGCCTGCCGAACATGATCTCGATGCGGTTGCGCCGCTTGTATCTCCGCTTGTCATATTTGACCGGCGTCTTGCGTTTCTTCCGGCCTGGGATGCAGGCGCGTATCCCCTTGTTCTGCAACGCTTCTCTGAACCAGTCAGCGTCATAGCCACGATCCCCGAGTAGCCATTTGACGTTTGGTAGGCGACTGAGCAGCGCCCGTGCGCCGATATAATCGCTGACCTGTCCAGCGGTGACGAACAGGTCGATCGGTCGTCCCTGACTGTCGCAGATGGCGTGCAGCTTGGTGTTCATACCGCCTTTGGTTCGACCAATCAGGCGACCACGCCCCCCTTTTTGGCGGCCATGCTGGTCGCCGTTCGGTGGGCCTTGAGGTATGTCGCGTCGATCATCAGTAAGCGCTGTCTGCGCCCCACGCGGGATCAGCTTGACGTGGTGAAGTTCCAGGGCATCAGCTCGTCGATCCTGCTGGCGGGGTGACCGGCGGTGATCGCTTCGAGGGTCGCCTTGAGGTAGGCGAAGGGCT
>NZ_LWGH01001107.1:0-4008 GCF_001635395.1 Sulfitobacter sp. HI0129
CGTGTCCTCGAGGCTCTGCCCGAAGATCCAGCCGTAGCGGCCGTCTTCGGTCCACTCGAGCAGGCGCTGGTGCAGATCGCCGCCGTCATCCGTAGACACAAAAAGCGATGCGAAATCCCGCCAGTTCCGCAGGGCCGGATTGGTGGCCTGGGCATTCTGGCGCACGACCTCTTGGATGCGGTTGGTCTGCGCCGGGGTCAGGGGCTTGTCGGCGCGGTAGAGCAGGGTTGTGAGCCAATCCGAGAGCCAGGCGGTGCCGCGCGCATCGGTCTCTGTCCAGAGCGGGTTTAGACCCGTGGGCTGGCCGGCGTTCAGGGAGGCGTAGCGCCCGCCATTGGCGCGCACCGCCATCTCCATGCCAAGACGGTAATCGAAGACGAAGATCCGCGCCCCTGCGCGACGGGCCTGGGTCATCAGGAAGGCGGACAGCACCGATTTGCCCGACCCGGGTCGTCCCATGATCAGGGTATGGCCGCTGGGCGGTTCTTTGTCGGGCGAGCCCTGCTCGTGATAGGAAAACCGGTAGGCGCTCTGCTCCGGCGTGGGCAAATAAGTTACGACCCGGCCCCATGGGGTTTTCGCGGCGGGTTTGCCGAGCTGTGTCCGGTGAAAGGCCGCAAAATCCGCGAAGTTGCGATTGGTGACGGCGCTGGCACGCACGCGCTTGGGCTGGTTGCCGGGATGCTGGCTGAGGTAATGGGCCTTTGCGGCGACCCGCTCACCGATCATCTTCACGCCTTCGGTCGCGGCGGCGTTCACGATTTCGGCGCTGAGCGTCTGCAGCTCTTCGAGCGTTTCGCAGAAAAGCGTCACGACCATATGGTGTTCGCCGAAGCTTTGGCGCTTGGCCTCGAGATCATCGGCGGCGATATCGAGGGCTTCTAGGAGCGAGAGGGCCGCGTCTTGGCTGGCCTGCATCTGGCGCTTTTGCCGTTTGATGCGGCCCGCCATGAGGTTCGAATTGATCGGGGTGAAGGAATGGGTGACGATCATGTCGACCGGTAGGTTCAGCATGTCGAACATGGTGCAGGAGGTGCCTTCCGAGTATTCCCCGATGGTGAAACTCTTGCCGTAGCGATGCCCCACGACGCCCTCGGAAAGCTCGAAATGGTCGCCGTGAAACGTCACGCGGGTATTGGCGACGTTGAAGGACAAAAAGCCGTAGGTGTTGGCCGGGTAGAGCGGCAGCTCGGTGCCCGTGTTGAGCGCGCCCAGAAACCCCACCAATTCCCCCGATGCAGCCGACAGCAGGCGCGGTTTGAGCTCTGCGAGGCCGGACAGGAAGACGTTCACGGCCTCGCCCAGGCGCTGCAGGCGTTTGCGGGTCTCCTCTCTCAGCCGGTCCGGCGCGCTGCGGCTGAGGAACGGCAGGAGGCTTTTCGGGGGTGGGCGGTGAATGACGGTGAGCGTCAGCGTCTTGTCGCGCAGCCCGCTGGTCTCGAGTTTCGCGCGCCAGCGCCGGTCAACCTCGCCTGCGAAGCTGTCCTCACGGATCGGGTCGAGATCAGGTTTGATGGCCTTGGAGACCTTGTGGACGTAATAGCTGAATTCCGGCCCGAGCTGCGCGACGATGCGGGCAAAGAGCGCCGTCACCTTGTCGAGATAGGCATCGTCGGTCGTGTAGCTGTTGATCCCCTCGAGCCGGATGCAGCGGAAGAGTTCGTTCACCCGGGTCCGCACGGTCTGGTCGTCGACGAGGCTCACATAGGGCAGCATATGCGCGAGGCGGGTCTCGCGCGCATACCAGTCTGGCGTCATTGTGCGGGCATCGAGCGCAGCATCACGGGCGTCATCACGGGGCATAGCTGTCCCCGCCATGGATGGACCTGTTGCGCGTGGGCGATGTCTCCTGCAGGGCCGTCATCATTACGTCGATGAAACGCGGGTCCCAATCCGCGGCCTTCCAAAGCACCGGATAGAGCAGGGCGGCGAAACCCAGCACCGCGATGTGCTGGACCCAGACGAACAAGAGCACCGAACCGAAGAGCCAGACCATCGCATACATGATGGGCAGGCCCAGAAGCTTCGGCGGGCGCACGAGCCCAAGAAAGAGGGGCGAGCGTTCAGCCACCGGCAAAGACCGCAGCAACGATCGTCGGGGCAGCCGCGACACCGGCGATGCCGACCAGGACCCAGAGCGCCTGGCGCAGATCAATGATGTTGAAGAACCAGCTCAGGAAAACTCCCAGAACGGCGAGCGTGGCAATGACGACCCCAAGCGGGCCGGTCAGGGCATCGACGATGCCCTGCAACAGGCTTTGGATCGGGGAGAGATCAATGCTTTGTGCGAGGGCCGGTTCTGCGACGAGCAGGAAGAGCGCCAACGAGGCGATAAAGAGGTTTGAAACCCAACTTGTTTGGAAAATTCGGTATCGCCAATGCACTGCCGCGCTGCGCGCTCTCGTGACATTGCCGATAAGTGTTTTGAGGAATGATTTCCAAAAAGGTTGGGACATCATGAATTTGATCCTTCCAATCGGGCCACGACGGCCATGACGCGGGCCACGTGGTTCTGGGTTTCTCGGTAGGGGGGAATGCCACCGTGCTGGCGCACGGCGTCCGGCCCCGCGTTGTAGGCCGCCAGCGCCAGATGCGGATCGCCGAAGCGTTCCAGCATCATCGCGAGGTAACGGGCAGAGCCGTCGAGGTTCTGTTGGGGGTCACGCGGGTCAACGCCCAGATCACGCGCCGTCGCAGGCATCAATTGACCAAGGCCAATAGCACCTGCACTTGAAATCGCATCCTGCCGGTAGGCGCTCTCAACCTCGATATTGGCCCGATAGAGAGCCAGCCAATCCGTGACGGACAGTCCCGCGCGGCGCAAACCGGGATGGCCGGCATAACGCAGGGCTGTTGCCTCGATGCCCAAGAGAACGTCTGCGCGGGGCAGGGGTGCTGGCTGGGCGAGTGCCGCAAACCTCAGCGCGTCAGGTTTGGGCGCTGCTTCCGTCTCACCAAGGATAGCCAAACCATCGGACGCCGATCCCTGACCAACGCCGTCATTGTAGTTCTGGGCAAAACCGCTCTGAGACCGGGATGGGGTCAGAGAGCCGTCGCTATCCATGACCAGGACCATCTGTGCAGAGGCTGGGGCGGCGACCAGCCAGAGACAGACGAGGTTAGTTGCCAGTGCCCTTGTCTGATGGGGCTTTGTCTGGCGGGGCGAATTTGTGCGTACGGCTTGTCCCCGCCTCAAGCGGCAGGTCGACATGCGCAAAGCCAAGGCCAATGAAGAATGACACCACGCCGGAGATCGTCTTGAACTCGCGGATCTTGATATCGTTGTAGGTCGTCCGCGTGCGGGCGGTGACGAGGAGCTTTTCCACGCCCTCGTCAGAGACAACGCGCATGATCCAGACCCCGTAATAGCTGGGGCCTTTCTTATGAGCCGACTCCTGGCACAGGATTTCTGCGCTATAGCCGCTTTCCACGAGTTCGCGGAACCTGGCTTCCGTAACCACATTTGGTGCTTCGATGTCCCAGTTCATGGCCCGGCTCACGCTTTCTCCAATGGCGGGACCCCAGGCATTCCCACTTGAAGCCCAGAGTTACGATAGTATATTATCAACCGCAAGATGTGTTATCGTGCTTTAGCTGTAGTTTGGTCACGCAAACACTAGTCACGGCCAGTGTCTGCGATCAAGGAGATAACAGGTTTGAGAAACCCAAGGTTGACATGCCTGCTCCCATTGCAAGCTATGGTCCTTCTAATCTGCGTTCCCGGGCCGGTTTTGGCGGAATCCTGCTTCGCCCCGGCCCGTCCCTTCCTGCCAAGCGATTCGCAGGCGGCGCGGGACTATGCGGACATCATCCGTGGCGATTTCGAAGATTACATTCAGGATATCCAGAGCTACTTCCGTTGCCTCGACGGTGAACGCGCCCGCGCTTTCGAGGAAGCGCGCGAAGTCAGCGAGGACTATGGCCGATTTCTACAATTGGTAGGGGATTGATGGGCAACCTCGGGAGCATCAGACTTGCAGCCCATGGAAACCAGACGCCGATAACACC
>NZ_LWGH01001108.1:0-2891 GCF_001635395.1 Sulfitobacter sp. HI0129
CTCTCCGGCTCCAGCAAAAGCTACATTTGGGAGCTGGAGAACAAGAATCCGCCGCGACCATCTGCGGAAAAGCTGACTAAGATCGCTGAAGTTCTTGGCGTCACGATTGAATACCTGCTCGACGAAAAGCAGGCGATATCAGAAGAGGATGCAGTCGATGTGCAGTTCTATCGCGAATACCGGCACATGGATGCCGACACCAAAGAAAAAATCCGCGAGATGGTAAAGCTATGGGGGAAGCCCGGATGAGCAAGCCAAAGTCGCCACAACGATGGGCATACGATCTGACCATCATCCTGAACACCTTGGGTGGCGACGACCGTTTTCCGGTAAACGTTGGAGCGCTTGCCTACGATTTTTCCAAGCAGCGCTTTCCTGACGATCCGATAAGTCTTGTGCAGGGCGCCCCGCTGAAAGGGTTCGAGGGCGCCTTGATGAAGGCGCCGCCCGGCGAAAAAGGCTGGGGCATTTTCTACAATTCCGACACAGCGTCGCCGGGACGTGTCAACTTTACGCTCGCCCATGAGTTCGGGCACTACCTCCTGCACAGACAGGATCATCCTGACGGTATCCATTGCAGTACCGAGGATATGGAACGCTGGGACAGCAAGTACCGGCAGATCGAGAAAGAGGCGAACGAGTTTGCCGCAAATCTACTCATGCCGTTGGATGACTTCCGCGCGCAGATCGCCCCGAAATCCCAGCCTGACCTGGAAGCTTTGGGAGAGTGCGCTGATCGCTACGGCGTATCCCTGATCGCAGCGACGCTGCGCTGGCTGCAGTACACCGAGCGCCGTGCAGTTCTTGTGAAGTCTATCGACGGCTTCATTCATTGGGGGTGGTCGAGTGGTCGCGCCTTGCGCACGGGCGCTTATTTCAAAACGTCCGGCCGACCACCAATCGAGATACCGGCAGCTGCGATTCCGGCAACGGATGCAGAGCTGATTAGACGAAAGGCAACGCGAGAGCATGAGGCGGGCGTCTGGTTCAAAGAGCCCTGCACCGAGCATGCTCTGGTCTCCGAAGTCCACGACTTTGCGCTTTCCCTTATCCATCTTGGGGATGCACCATCACGCTTCGAACTTTCCGAAGAGGCCGAGGAAGACACATACGACCGTATGATGAGCCGCACGCCCGGCTCCTCTTGGCTGAGCTAGAAGCGCCCCAATGACTGATATATTAAAGTAGATCTCAAATAGAGAATGATCTATAAAAGCAGATCATACCTTGAAATTGCAAGTCTTACATGATACATTTAAGTAGATCAGGCGCTTAGCTTGATGTGTAGGATTATATCAAAATGAGCTATGAGAGCGAGAAACTGGCAGCGACACTGAAGGCTGCGCGCGAGAAGAAGGGGCTTAGCCAGCGCGCGCTAAGCGCCCGTGCAGGCGTGCCGCAGTCGCACATCTCCAAGATCGAGAGCGGCGCTGTGAACCTGACGGTCTCAAGTCTGACCGCCATCGCAAACGCTCTTGGTCTGGAGCTGGCGCTCGTGCCGCGCAAGGCCGCACCCGCCGTCAGAACGATCACTCGCAGCGTAGGCGATGCGCCCAAGGCAACGCCCGAAACGCGCAAGGAGTTTACGCAGCTGGCCAAGCAGCTTGAGCACATCCAGTCACTCAAGATCGACAATTCAGCCATCCAGAATTTGCAGCGACAGTTTCGGGAGCTGCGCCAGTTCGAAAATCTTATCCGGAACACTGACACATTGCGCAGCATCCGCGAGGCGCTCAAAACCGTGGATAACACGGGCGGCCTTAAAACCCTGCAAGACGCGTCCAAGCAGATGAACAGTTTCCGCAACGCCCTCGCACACGGCATGGCCGATGAGGATCGAGCGCGCCCGCCGCGTCCCGCTTACCGCCTAGATGGAGATAACGATGAGTAGTGTCTCCGTCCTTAACGTCAATCTGTATGGCGCGCCCATCGGCACGCTCACCAATCTCGGGGGTGATCGCACCATCTTTGCCTTCACCGACGAGTATATTGCCGACCCAGACAGGGCGACCCTTGGTCTTGCCTTCAAGGATGAATTCGGGGAGCTCTATACGGAGTTTCGTCCGTATCAGAAACGCGTCATGCCCTTCTTCTCGAACCTTCTGCCCGAAGGGCACTTGCGCAAATACCTGGCGGAACAGGCAGGCGTGAATCCCGAACGTGAATTCTATCTGCTCTGGGCGCTTGGTCATGACCTGCCCGGCGCGATCACGATCACCCCGGCCGATGGTGAAGCCTGGCCGCCGGATGCTGCCGATGGAGCGGACGACCAAAGTGATGATCGCCGCGAGAACGCGCTGCGGTTTTCGCTGGCTGGCGTGCAGCTCAAGTTTTCAGCAGTGATGGGAGCAACTGGCGGCCTGACCATTCCCGCTTCCGGCGTTGGGGGTTCCTGGATCGTCAAGCTCCCCTCACGGGAATTCGCAGGCGTCCCCGAAAATGAATTCTCGATGATGAAGCTGGCGGGCCTGGTCGGGATGAACGTGCCTGCCATCGATCTCGTGGGGATCGATGCGATCAAGAACCTGCCCGTAGGCATCGATAAGATCGGCAAGCATGCCTTTGTGGTCGAGCGCTTTGATCGGCTATCCGACGGGTCGCGCGTGCACATTGAGGATTTTGCGCAGGTCTATGGGCTCTATCCTGAAGACAAGTACGGCAATGGCACATTCCGGAACATTGCCCAGGTGATCGCCGCCGAAGGTAATGATGCAGACATCATCGAATATGTCCGGCGTCTGACCTTCAATATGCTGATCGGCAATGCCGACATGCATATGAAGAACTGGTCGTTAATCTATCCGGACCGGCGGTATGTCTCGCTGGCACCAGCTTATGATTTTGTGGCGACTGTGCCCTACATTCCGGGTGATGCGACGAACATGAAGATT
>NZ_LWGH01001109.1:0-5630 GCF_001635395.1 Sulfitobacter sp. HI0129
TTGACCAAGGCAAAGATGCGGGACGTCACCCCGCCAGTTAATGCGAGGATCTGCTTGAGCGACCGCACTTGCAGATTGGATTTCTTCTCCAGCGGCATGGCCGCGATCAATGTCTGGATCATATCCGAAAACTCGGCATCATCGCGCCAATTCGGCAGGTGGTGTTCATCAAGCCGACGGGCCAGTTGGACATCGCCGCGAATGGCATCGACGGCTTCGCTGACACCGTAGCAGACCAAAGATGCCTCCAGCTCGTTGCTGAGATACCTCAAGACATTGAGGAACCGGCGCTGTTCCCTATGCGTGCCCGCAAGAAGGTTGTGGACTTCGTCGATCATGATCATCCGCAGCCCGAGGTCGCGCAAAAGGCCCACGACCCGAACTTCCAGCGAGGCAACACTCTGCGCCTTCAGGCTCAGCGTCGACGACGGGGCTCCGACGGCTGCGAGGATGTGCATATAGAACCGCCGCTCATCAGGAGCGGGTGGCGCCTGCAACAGAAGTAACGGGGTGTGGGTGACGCCCGACTCCGGATCATACTCCGGCGCATAGCGTCGCGACAGGTTGCGGGCGATCATTGTTTTGCCGATGCCGGACGCCCCATGCACCAGAAGGCCAGGCATGCGGGTCTGCCGCGACATCTCAATCAGACCATGCAGCCGGTCCAGCACTTGCTCCGCTCGGGGAAAGCCGATCCAGATGTCCGATTGAATGAGGGCGATGCGGCCGTCGTCTTCAGTTTCTGCCCTCAATTCACCAGCGCTCCACCTTGAACATGGGGCGCGATGGGCGTTGTTGCAGAAAGTCGGCCTGAGTTGTGAGTGCCCCTTTCCCATTCAGTTTCATGCCACGCGGACGACGTGGGCGGTGCCGAGCGCGTTGAAGCGATTGACAAGGGCGACCCGGATGTGGATTTCGGCGGTTTGGCGATCTGGATCCCGCGCGGCGATGCGCTCACCGAAGGCCTTCAGGCATCGCATCTTGGCCTCCACTCGGCTACGGGCGTGGTATCCGGTCCACCGCTTCCAGAATGCCCGACCGTAGTGACGCGTGGCGCGCAGGGTTTCGTTGCGCGCCTTGGCAGCCGGGCAGTCCTCTTTCCAAGCTCGACCGTTCCTTCGGGTCGGTATGATTGCCGTGCCACCGCGTGCGATGACGGCGCCGTGGCAGCGGCGGGTATCGTAGGCACCATCCGCGGTCACGGTGCCGATGTCCTCGTCCTCGGGGATCTGGCCCAACAGGTCCGGCAGGACTGGGCTGTCGCCTTCCCGGCTAGGGGTGAACTCGACGGCCCGGATATCCGAGGTGGCGATATCCATCGCCAGATGCACCTTGCGCCATTGGCGGCGGCCCTGAACGCCATGCTTGCGGGCCTGCCATTCGCCGTCGCCAAGAAACTTGATGCCGGTGCTGTCCACCAGAAGATTCAGCGGCCCTTCGGCACGGCGATAGGGGATCTGCACCTTGAGGGTCTTCTGTCTGCGGCACAGCGTCGAGTAGTCCGGAACGGGCCAGTCTAGCCCTGCCAGGCGCAGGAGGCTCGCGACCATTCCGGCTGTCTGCCTGAGCGGTAGCTTGAACAGAACCTTGAGCGACAGGCAAAACTGGATCGCGGCATTCGAAAAGACCGGCGGGCGCCCTGGGCGTCCCTCATGCGGCGCGTGCCAGGTCATCTCCTTGTCCAGCCAGATCAGCAGCGATCCGCGCTTCCTGAGCGCATCGTTGTAGCTGGACCAGTTCGTCGTGCGGTAGCGGGCGGGCTTGGGCTTGCTCATGCAGATCGTCTAACCGCATGGATTCCCGATGTGAATCCTTCACCGACTGAGTTCTGCAACAACGCCCAGTGCATCACCCAAAAAAAGGGAAACGACGCCAGACCGAGAAGCCTGACGCCGCGCTAGAAAAAAACCCCTGAACACGGTTCTTCTAGCGCAGTGTCCGAACCCCTGCAACCAGCAAAGTGTTTTTGCTGGCAAGAATGTTGTTTGCTCTCGACATGGCATCGTCTCTCTCAGGAGATACGACCATGGAACCAACGACTGGCCTGATCCTAAGGCGGATCACGCAGACAGACCTCTCTGTTTCGGCGCACAAACTGGCCACGCTCATCCTCGACGGAATTGCGTGGAAGGACGGGTATAACGGCCTGCCCCGCGGCACGGCTGCCTTCACCCTGTCCTCTCTGGCAGCGAAGATGGGCGTCTCGCGCCAGTACCTGAGCGTTCTGCTGAGTGAGCTTGAAACTTCTGAACTGAAGCTTGAGCGCGAGAAGTCGAACGGCAAGTTCGCCCCCTGGCTCTTCCGCTTCGCGGCCTTTGACGACGGCGAACAGACCCACGATCTCGTGTCAGACGGAGACGACACATCACTATCTAGAGAAGAATCTAACAAAACTATATTCACAGGACAGATCAACATTGACGGTTGCTCGAACGTGTTCCGAACATGCTGGGCCGAGCTGATCAAGGCCGCGAAGAGCGCCCTACCCTGCTGGAACGTCGATACGCAAGTGATCTGGGAACGCTTCCTTGCCTTCAACCGGGCCCGTGGGAACAGCAAGGTTCCGGCCGGTTTCCTGCTCGGCTTCATGCGCCGGTGGCGCACCTCGCTTGGAGAAGCGACGCGCCCACCGGCTCTCCCCGCACCACAGCCGGTTCAAGAGCCACGAGAGCGCGAGCTGCACGAACAGATCAAGGCTGCGCCAAGCTCGAACCGCCAGTTTCACGCGTCAGACCTGTGTCGCGTCATAGGGCAAGCGGCGTACGATGCGCGCATTGTCGCCGTGATCCGGCAGTTCGGTTGCCCGAGGTTCACTGCTACGCTTGCAGTCCACGGGCGTGCAGTCCTGGCGGGCGAAATCTCGCGGTGATGATGGATCGGGTGCCACAACTCTGGCCAGAACGTATTCAGTCAGGGCAGTTCTGGGATCAAAGCAGGTCGGCGAATTGCTCCAGGTCGGCAACCGTGGCGACCAACCCCTGCTGTGTCAGGATCGCGAGATACTCGTCGACGCTTTTGAGCGGATTCTTGAGGCGCGCGCGAACTTTCCGCAGCGCGGAACAGACCAGACCGGGCGCGAGAGACAGTTGGTTCCGGAAAAAGTCGTCAGGGTGTTGGGTCTCGATGCCAAAGGGCGCAAGTGCCGCTGGTGGGAAGTCCTTCAGGTTCTGCGTGACGATCGCGTCACAGCGCCCAACGATTGCCGCCGCCAGAACGTGCCGATCGTCAGGGTCCGGCAGTGTTAGGGCCGGCACCAATGCCTCGTAGCCGGTGACCAGACAGTCGCGTGTGGCCCTGTCCATCAAGTCGCGAGTTCGTTCCAGCGCGGCGCGCTCCCGATGAGGTTCATTGCGCAGAAGCGCATCAATCCACTCCCGATGGATATCGGCCGTCCACTTGGCCTTGAAAAGGTCTGTGACCGCCAACTGCATCAGTGCATCGCGCATCGGCGCGGGATAAAGGACGTTCGCATCGAACAGGACCGTGTACTGGCTCATTTCGAGCGGTAGCCCATGTCCTGCTCTTGAGCGTCGGCGGCCAGTTGATCGAGCGCAGCTTCACGCTCGGTATCGATCGCGGCCTTGTAGGACATCACGTCTTCCATGCGGACGCGGCGATGCTTGCCGACCTTCCGATGCGGTATGGCACCATCCTCGAGCAGCTTGATCAGGAACGGACGCGAGACGTTCAGAACCTCAGCGGCCTGTACGGTCGAGAGTTCGGCGTTCTCGGGGATGATGGTGACCCCCCGCCCCGCTGCCATCGCCTCGAGGATCTCCATGAGCAGCGATACGGCGCCCGCAGGAAGCTCGATCGGCTCCATCTGCTCGGAGTCCGTCACACGAAGTTTCAACGGCGCGCGCGCCTGGGCGAAGCGTGACAATGCCTGGCCAGAGACGCGCGCAATCGCTGCGTCCTGCGGCGTGGGCGGAAGATGTCGGTGTGCCAGCATGTTCATGGTGGTCTCCTCTCCGGTTTCTGTTCTCTACCACCATATATGAAATAAGTGCAACAAATGCATTAAGTGTTGGTGAGTTTCTGCGCGCCCTGCCGCGTGCTCGCGGTTATCGCTGCTGTCGAGTGAGCGGGTGAGACCCACGCTAACCTTCAGTTTGTCGCCTTCCACATCCTGAACCGCCCCTGTCCTGTCACCTCGCGGATCAGACCCCGCTCTTGCATCCATGCAAGGTTGCGCTGAACAGCGGCGCGACTGGCACTCGTCAGGGCCTGGGCCATTGGCGCAGAGACGAGCGGCCATTCGGTCAGCACTGCGCGCAAGGCCGGCGGCGTCCTGCCCGAGAGCAATGTCATTTCGGCTTCCGCCCGCGCCGACCATGCCTCGATATCGTCAAGGTGCCGCACCGCGGTCAGGCACGCGGCTTCCATCCCGTATAGCCAGCGTTCCAGACGTTCGAACGGTGAACCACCGGCTCGTAGTCCCCCTGCCCCGCCCATGGCCAGAGGCGTGAAGACTGCGCCTCTTCCATCGCTGGCCGCGATCCGCGCAGCTGCGACAGCCGCTTCCATACGGTCGTCGTGCTGCCCGAGCCCCGCGAGGCGCCAGAGGTGAAAGCCCGCGCAAGCGCGAGTGATCGGGTGCAGGTCCGTGGCCTGCCCCATCAGATCCAGCCAACCGCTCGCGCGATCCACGAACGGCTCGGTCTCATCACTGATGTTCTCGGGGTCGCGACGGTCGAGGAAGGCGGAAAGGTCCTGCTCCGGTCCCGGTCCACCCGTCAGTCGCCGAATCGCCCATCCGACTCGCGCCAGCGCCGCCGTGTCGTCCTGGACACCGGACAGGCGCAGCGAGATCCAGAGCGCCAGCCGGTCTTGGCTGATGCGGTCACCGGTGTGCCAGCTCAAATCTGCGGCCTCCATCAGCGCAAGCCGATGCCGCCATCCTTCCGGTCCGCGCTTCAACCGGTCATCCAGCGCGCCGACGCGACCGGCCACACGGGCAAGACGCGCGGCCTGCCCGCCCTCTGCCTTCCGCCATTCGTCGAGGACCTCGGTTTCACGCGGTTCGGCCCGTGGTCCCGGCGGCAAATAGTCCGGCTCGTCGTCCATCGGACCGGGCAGAAACCACAGGTCGTCCTCAGACGCCTGTTCGACCTCCTCAGCATAAATGCCGAGCGCGTCGGATTCATCATACAATGCGGGGGTTCCAGGCCTCATATGCGCAAAATACAGCTATTTTGAGCTTTACCCAAGGGTTTTATCAGAGTGCGTTTGTACACCTTACATAGCACGCGCGCGCGATGGTCCGCGAGACCTCCCTGATCGCGCTCTGCGTATGGAAACCAAGGGCTTTCTGATGAACAGCGCCACAGAGCGCGCCCTTGCATTCATTTACAAACGGTCGTTTAGTGATGGCACCTTAAACTGCAAACTGCGGGATGCGTCGAAATCCATGAAGAGCACGCCTCAGGCGGCAATCGCGCGCGTCCGGTGCTTGCTCGTGTACTCGAGCGTGTCCAGAGCGGCGACACGCTGGTTGTCGTTCGGATCGACCGGCTGGCGCGGTCTCTCTCACATCTGCTGGAGGTGATCGAACGGCTGGAGGCCAAGGGGGTGTTCTTTCGTTCCATTCAGGACCCGATCGACACCGGATCCCCGCAAGGCAAGTTTAC
>NZ_LWGH01001110.1:0-1807 GCF_001635395.1 Sulfitobacter sp. HI0129
GGATCGTCGGCCAGCGCGATAGCGGCCTTGGCCGCGACTTCCGGGCCGATCCCGTTGGCATCGCCAACGGTGATCAGCACTCTTTCCTTTTGCGCCGTCATTACAGCGGGAAACCGAGCAGCGTGTCGATCTGGTTGCTGTCCAGCACCACAGTGCGCGACACGATCTTGGCCTCGTCACCGACGATCCGGTAGCGGTCGATATAGCGCCCGGTGGCAAAAAGATCGGTCGGCCCCTCGCGGGTGATCCGGGCCACCATAAACGAAGTTTCCGAATCCACTTCGCCGCCTTCCAGCTCGTCCACGAAGGGCTGCCCGATCATGTGCCGGTAGGAGTGGCGCTCATAGACGTTGGCCTCCAGTAGCGACAGGATACGGTCTCGCAGCATGTCCTTGCTGTCGAGCCAGACAAGACCCGCCTCAAGGTTCTGCGCGTAGTTGTCCGCGCTGGTGATCGTGTAGAAGCAATCATCCACGAAGAAGTTGGGCCATGCGGTGCAATCGCCATCGTCGATCTCGCGGACATAGCGGGCCTGCGCGGCGCTGATCAGGGCCGAAACCTCGGCCTGCCGTACGTGAATGTTCATAGCCCCATCCTCATTCTGTATTCTGCCCAGAACCCCCGGATCGAGGCTTCCGTAATGCGGTCGTCGCCGCCTTCGATGCTGCGCCCGCCCATTTCGAGCACGGCATTGTTGTCCGACGCGCCCTTGGTGCCGCGGCGCACGAAGCCGCCGATACAGCCGTCTTCCATCGACACATACCCGCCCGGCCCGATCAGGTTCGACAGTTTCAGACGCGCGCGGCGCTGTTCGGTCGTGTCATCCTCGAACCCGATATAGGTCCATTTGAGATGCATCTCGTCGGTGCCTTTCGGCAGGACCTGACGCACTGCGATCGAGTTCTGGATCTGTTGAAGGACGAAGCCCGGAAAGACCGTGAGGATCTGCAGGGTGATGTCGTCGTCGAATTCCTTGAAGCTCGCCAGCAGCGACTTGTCGGCCAGTTGCAGGTCCGATTGCGACCGGATCTTCTGGTCCGAATAGATCGTGTTCTTCGCCTTCTCGGCTTCCGCGACCTGGTCGATCTCGGAATAGCTCACATGGCAGCCGCCATTCGGGCTGACAATGATTCCGCCCTTCTGCGACAGCCGGTTCAGCTCGAAGGTCGTGAAGAAGGTGTGCAGGATGCTGGCGTGATAGCTGTCCTTGGTGTTCTCAACATAGAGCTTCCAGTTGTTGGGAAGCACCTGCGTGAACCGGCCCAGAGCCACCATCTTGCGGCCTTCCAGCACGCGGCGGATGCGGCCAAGAACCTCATCGCCCAGGTAATCCTCGATATCGTCCACGTCCTCGTCGAAGCTGCCGAAGATCAGCCCTTCGACATTGGCCACGCGCAGCTTGCGAGGGCCAACGGAGTTCATGCAGAAATCCTTCTCCATCCCGCCTTTGCCGCCGATCCCGTCCTTGAAGGCGATCCCGACTAGGTCACCTTGCAGGCTGTGGGTCCAGGCATGATAGACGCAGGTGAAATCCTTGACGTTGCCGCGATCTTCCAGCGCCAGAAGCGAGCCGCGATGCGAGCAGCGGTTCTCGAACGCATAAATCTCGCCGTCATGGTCGCGGGTCACGATGACCGGGGTTTCCCCCACATGGACCGCGACGAAATCGCCGGGCGACTGAAGTTCGGCTTCAAGACACATGTAGTTCCAGGTTTCCCCCTGGAACAGGCGCTCATTTTCCATCTCCAGAACGTCTTCGCGCTGGAACACCCAGTAAGGGACATGGAAACCCTCATCTTCCTTCGCC
>NZ_LWGH01001111.1:0-2238 GCF_001635395.1 Sulfitobacter sp. HI0129
GCGTCTTCTACATCTCGGCCACGGGTGCCACGAGCGTGCACAACCTCGCTTATGCCGCGCGGTTGGGGCTCTGGGGGCAGGGCCCCGAATACCCCTTCCCGAGCCGCGAAAGTTTCGTCTCGGCGATGGAGGCAGGCGGCGTCGCTGCCATGGAGGTAGTCGCGCGCGATCTCAAGACGCTCGGGCTCTACACGGCCCGCGCCCTCAGCTTCGACGGCGTGGAATATGATGTGCTCGAACATGCGCTGACACCGGCGCAGATCGAGATCTACGACGCCTATGCGGGTGCGTTTCGCACGATCCACCACAATCTCGAGGCAGCCCTGACTGCCACCGGCGTCAACGATGCCTCGGGCGAGACCAATGCCTCGGCCGCACGCGCCTCGGCCAAGTCCCGCTTCGAGAGCACGAAACAGCGGTTTTTCAACCATCTCCTGATGGGCATGAAGGCCCCGACCATCATCCGCGCCATCGAGGACGATCTGGCGGCGGGCTACGCCTGCGTCGTCCAGGTGGTCTCGACGGGTGAGAGCCTGCTGAAGCGTCGGCTTGAGGCTATGGAACCGGAGGATGAACTCGTCGAGGGCGCGCTGACGCCTCGCGACTACGTGCTGGGCTATCTTGAGCAGGCCTTCCCGATCCATGCGCAAAAGCTTGTCGAGATCGATGGCAACATGGTGGCGGAACCCTTGCGGGACGAGACCGGCGCACTGGTCGTCTCGCGCGAGGCGCTCGCCCTGCGCGATGCGGCGATGATGGAGCTGATGACGCTGGCGCCGATCCCCTCGGCGCTCGATCAGATACTCTGGGAGCTCAGTGATGAAGCCGTGGCCGAAGTCACCGGGCGCTCCATCCGCCTTTTGAAGGCCGAGGATGGTCATCTCTTCATCGAGAAGCGCGCCGCCAGCAGCAATTCCTCGGAAACGCAGACGTTCATGGACGGTGAGAAAGATGTCCTGATCTTCTCCGATGCGGGCGGCACGGGCCGGTCCTATCATGCAGCTCAGACCGCGAAGAACCAGAAGCGGCGACGGCACTACCTGCTGGAGCCCGGCTGGCGCGCGGACGCGGCCATCCAGGGGCTGGGCCGCACGCATCGCTCGGCCCAGGTCAGCGCGCCCTTCTTCCGGGTCTGCACCTCGGATGTGCATGGCGAGAAGCGTTTTACTTCGACGATCAGCAAACGGCTCGACCAGCTAGGCGCGCTCACCAAGGGTCAACGCGAGACTGGCTCGCAGGGCATGTTCCGCGAGGAGGACAATCTCGAAAGCCCGATCGCGCGGGCGGCGCTGCGCGGCTACTATGCAGATCTGGCCGCCGGACGCGCCGAGGCGATGAGCTATGAGAGCTTCACCGACTGGACCGCTTTGCGGCTGATCGACAAGGACGGGGTGCTGCTGGAAGAGTTTCCCCCGATCCAGCGGTTCCTCAACCGGGTGCTGGCGCTGCCGATCCACATGCAGAACGCGCTCTTTACAGAGTTCATGAGGCGGATCGCGGATCAGACTGAACGTGCGCGGGCGGCAGGGACGCTTGATCTCGGCGTCGAAACCCTACGCGGCGACAAGATAGAACAGGTCTCCACGGAAGATCTCTGGACCTGCCCGAAATCCGGCGCCGTGACGCGGATCATCGGGCTGGAGGTCACCGACCCGGTCCACGTCCTTGGGGCCGAAGAGGCCATATCGCGCAACCCCGACAAGCTACCGATGGTGAATCGCGCCTCCGGCCGCGCGGCGCTCATCTCGGCGCGCCCTATGCAGATGTATGACGAGGATGTCGTGACGCTGATGCGTAGGGCAGTGCGTCCAAACGGGTCGAGCTACCTCGAAGAGGCACGGTTTGAGTCCTCGGCCTGGGAAGACATCGGAAGGCCCGAGTTTGCAAGGCTTTGGGATGCCGAGGCTGCGTCCCTGCCAAAAACCACCACGACCAAGCTCTACCTGCTGACCGGGCTCTTGTTGCCGATCTGGAAGGACATTCCGACCACCAATGAACGCATCTACAGGGTCACGCCCGGTGGGGCGACCGCCATGATCGGGCGCACGCTGAGCGAAGAAGGGGCGGCCGCGCTGTGCGCCCGCTTCCTCGTCTCCAACCCGCAAACACCGCAAGAGATGCTGACCGCCGCATTGGGCACCACCGCGCCGGTCGATCTGGGCCGGGGTCTGACCCTGACCCGTCGCCGCGTCGCAGGCGAGATGCGCCTCGAGCTTGGCGGCGCGGACAAGGGCATGA
>NZ_LWGH01001112.1:0-2325 GCF_001635395.1 Sulfitobacter sp. HI0129
CCTCGTCAAAGCCGAGATCGGCCAGCACCCGATCCATCTGGGTTTCGATCTCGCCAGCGCCGGAGCCCGAGAGGCCCGAGAAATCCCCCGTCTTGATGGCCTCAATCGTGGCAAGGATGTCCCCGAACTCCTGGTCGAGAAGACCGTTCAATTCATCTTCCATCTCGGTGCGGATGATTTCGGGCAGTTCGGCGAGGCGGGTGAGCGCCTCATAGGTGCGTTGCAATTCGCCAAGTTGGTCCGTGAGCGTCGCAAGCTGTTCGCGGAGCTGCGTCAGCTGCTCGTTTTGCAGGATCTCGTCCTCGATCATCTGCCGGAGCTGCTGGATGTTTTGCGCGATGTTCTGGGTATCGACAACGGGTACGCCTTGTGCTGCGACAGGGGGTAGGGCGCTGAACTGCAAGCCAATGCCAAGCGTTGTGACCAAAACTGTCCTCAAGAGCAGGTGTCCCATCATTCAATCTCCCTGATCGTAAAATCCATGAACGCGCCTTCGGCCATGCGGGCGCTGGCCTGGGCCAGTTCTTCGGCGGAGAGCACGCGGGTGCGTGCCGCCTGAAGCCGGATGCGTGCAGCGACGAGGCGCACGAGTTCGGCGCGGGCATAGGTGTTGAGCGCGATGCTTTCTTGCACGTCCTCGGTTTCGGAAATCCGTTCGACGATTTCCGCAATACGCAGGGCGGCTTGCCTGATCGCGGCGGGTGAGTTATTGCCATAAAAGGCCGCCCCATGACCCGTGAGCGAGAGGTTGGCATTGGCCAGAAGCGCGGGGTCGATCGTGCCAAGCGCTTCGATCCCGCCGATACGGGTCAAATAGAGGTTATAGCGTTCGGGGATCACCTGGACGTAGTGCTGGGTCTCGCGAAAGGGCGGAACGCCGCCATACTCGAAAACCCGGCCAGGTCCGGCGTTATAGGCCGCGAGGGCGTTGATGATGTTGCCATCGAATGTGTTGAGCTGGGTCGCGAGATAGCGCGCGCCGCCATGCACCTGCAGATAGGGGCTGTCATAGTATTCTGGGTTGATGCCGAGATCGCTGGCGGTGCCCGGCATGATCTGGGTGAGGCCATAGGCGCCGACGGGAGACCGTGCACCGATGGTGAAACGGCTTTCCTGCCAGATCAGCGCTTGCAGCAGCGCGCGCCATTGGACGGGGGAGAGCCCTGCGCGGCCAACACCCGCAAAGCCGCTGGTCTCCTGGGCGACCCGGATGATGAGCTGCTCGATGTTCTCAGACGCATCCCCGAACGTCTGCGCACCGCCGGGATTGGGGTCGATGTCGGCATTGCCATAGACCGCCTCGACTGACCGGGCCGGATCCCCGCTGCCGCTTTCCAGCCCCGAGACCATAGCCGGCAAGCCCTGACCGCCGAAGCTGGTCTGGGCATCGAGGATGCGTTGCAGGGTTTCCAGCTGCTCCCGTTCGATCTCGGCAATGAGTTCGCGCACGGCGAGCTTGTCCGCCTGAACGGCCAAGTCAGCCTTGCGATCGCCAGTCTCGACGATGTCACGCGCGGTCAGCCCACTGTCATTGGTCGGCACGCCTTGAGACAAGGCGAGACCGGGCAGCAGGCAAAGTGCCAGGATATGAGGCAGGCTAGACTTCAACGTCGCCCTCCGGCGCGCCGAGCGGTGCGAAGTGGCAATCTTGGGATGTCGCTGCCGTCGAGGCGAGAAAGGAAAAGCAATTGGCCTGCGGCTCCCGATACTGTGTGCAGGAGGCCAGCGCGCCGAGCGCAGCCAAAGCGATAAGATTACGGATCATGAAAGCCTCCAAAAATCTGGGCGGTCGCGGTAATCGGCGCCAACAAGCGCTTCGCCCTTTTCCATGCCGCCAAGGATCGTGAGACTGGGCCCAAGGGCGCTCAGATCGGCATCGACGACGATCGAGCCCTGATCGTCGCGGATCAGTGCGAGGCGGCTGTTGCTGCCCGTGTTGAGAAGGACGTCGAGCTCCTTCTCCGTGAGGTTCAGCATGGCGTAGTCCGCAGGCTGCGCGCGGATATTGGGCAGCAGGATCTGCGTCGGAACGGCTTCGACGATGGTCTTGCCGGTCCGGGTGCGCTCAAGCTGGCTGGCATATTGCGTCATCATCACGGCGACGGTGTTCTGCTTGCGCGCAGTCACGAGCCAGTTCGACAACCGTTCGGCGAAATATGCGTTGTCGAGCGCCTTCCAGGCCTCGTCGATCACGATGATGGTGGGGCGGCGGTCCTCGATCTCGCGCTCGACCCGGCGGAAAAGATAGGACAGGACCGCCATCCGTTCCTTGTCGGCCTCGCTGTCTAGAATGCCGGTCAGATCGAAGCCCACGACATCGCCCTT
>NZ_LWGH01001113.1:0-19800 GCF_001635395.1 Sulfitobacter sp. HI0129
CCTCTTCAACCGCAATCTCGTCGAACGGGTTCATCGACATCTTCACATTCGCGAGACCAACTCCGCTACCGTCCGCCTTAACGCGAACCTTCACGTTGTAATCAATTAGGTGTTTTATAGGTGCAATTATTTTCATTGGCGTTTATCGTCTTGGAAATTTGCAATGGCAGTAACGGCCCGGGTTCCAGGCCGTTACTTGGGATGTGTCTCTGTCAATGGACTTCGGGTCACGATCAAAGACCGAAAGGGCCGCGTTTTCGAGTTCGCTGTGATTGAGATAGACGTGTCTAACCGTGATAGGCTCGGACCAACTCCAAGTGGATTCCTCTGCACGCGTGAGCAAGGAAATCCTACCTTTCTCTACGCGCGCGCTTTGCCATGGGCCGCCACTCGTGCGGCGCATAGTGGTTGGCGCGCCATCATATGCAACAATCATATAGTCGCGCATGGGGGGAATTGCCGCGTCTTGTCGCTCATAACGATAGCCCTTCAGGGTAATGCCGTTCCAGTTGCACCCGGAACTGTCCAACGTAGTCGTGCCGGGAATCCATTCGGGTATCCGGTCCGGTGATATGAGCAGTCTTTCCATCTTGGCCTCCCTGAACTTTTTCACGATCGTCCGCTTGAGCTGAAATTTCGGCTTAGGTCGTCTCGCGCATCCGCGGTTCTTCTCGAACGATATCCGCTTGAGTCAATCTATCGATTTCAGCTTCTGTCAGTCCAGCCTCGCTAAGCAACTGCCTACTATGCTGCCCGAAGCGAGGCGGTGCCGCGCGAACCGCTCCGGGGGTACGCGACAAGCGTGCTGGCACGCCGGTGCCGCGGTAGGTGCCTACTGATACCACCATGCCGCGATGTCGGGTGTGTGGATGCTGCAACGCTTCATTCACATTCCGAACGACTCCGGCGGGAATCCCAGCTTTCAAAAGCACGGGCTCAAGTTTCAAGGCGTCATGTTGCACCAGGCACTCTGACAAGACCTCTGTCATCTCTGACCGATGCGCAAGACGCGCGGCATTGTCGGCAAATCGTGGATCGCAGGGCACCTCAGGTAGGCCAAGCACGTCACAGAGTTTTGCGAACTGACCATTGTTACCGATAGCCAGATAGAGTTTGCCATTACTTGTTTCGAACATGTCGTATGGTACAATATTTGGATGCCCATTGCCGGTCGCCATTGGTATCTGTCCGGACATGAGGGAATTAGCCGCTTGGGGATGCATCATGCTGATCGCGCAATCATATAGCGGCACTTCGATGGCTTGGCCCAATCCGGACCGGCCCCGTTCCAAAAGTGCGGCGAGAATAGCGTTACAGGCGATCAGACCGGTGCCGATGTCCACGATGGGCGTACCCATGCGTGTCGGGCCTTCGGAGGGATTGCCGTTGATGCTCATGAGGCCCGTCATAGCTTGTACCACGGCGTCATAGCCGGGAAAACCGCCAAGTGGGCCATCGGAACCAAATCCAGTCACGTGGCAGAGTACCAGTCTAGGAAAACGTGCCCTGAGAACATCATCATAACCAAGCCCCCATTTTTCAAGAGTACCAGACTTAAAATTGTGAACTAAAACATCCGCATCCTGAAGAAACCGCAAAATCAGGTCGCGCCCTTCCGGTTGCTGCAGATCGATAGCGATGGACCGCTTGTTGCGGTTGGCGCCAGAGAAATAGGCGCTGAGTTCATCATTGAAAGGCGGGCCCCAACTGCGGGTCTCGTCGCCCAGAGGCGGCTCCACCTTGATGACCTCAGCGCCATGATCCGCAAGCATTTGGGTGCAGTAAGGCCCGCCCAGCACGCGGCTGAGGTCGACCACCTTGATCCCGTCCAATGAGCCAGCCATCAAAGCGCCTCCTGATAGAGGCGCGACACATCTTCGGCTGTCATGTCGCGCGGGTTGGTCTCCAGCAATCGCGTGATACCGGTCACGACCTCATTAGCCATTCCGGGAATGGCTGCCTCGGTCACTCCGACACCAGAAAGTCGAGACTCAAGTCCGCTTTCGACTAGCATCCGTTCCATCTCGTCGATCAGGCCATAGGCCGCAGCCGCATCAGAGTTGAAAGGCCGCGAGGGCAGTAGTAACCGCGATAGACGAGCATATTCAGCTTCTGCAACGGGCATGTTGAACCTCATCACTGGTCCTGCGACCAGAGCGTTTGCGTGCCCGTGAGGAACTTTGAAACCTGTTCCCAGTGGGTATGACAAGGCATGAATCGCCCCCACGCTGGCATTAATGAAGGCCATCCCAGCCAGTGTCGCCCCCAACAGCATGGCCTCTCGCGCTGACAGGTCCGAAGGCGTTTCCATGACGATTGGTAAGTTCTGACCGAGAAGCACCAGCGCTTTGTCCGCCATTCCATCGGAAATGGGATTCTTTCTGGTGCGACTGGTTACTGCCTCAATGGCGTGAACCATTGCGTCTAACGCCGTGGCCGCTGTGATGTGACGAGGCATTCCCAATGTTAGCTTTGCATCTAGCAAGGCAACGTCAGGCAGAAGCTGCGGTGCATATACCGCTTTTTTTTCGTGGCTTTCCGAAGTCAGCACGGACACCCATGTTACCTCTGATCCGGTCCCTGCCGTGGTTGGCACCTGGATCAGTGGCAAGCGTTTATCGGTGACCTGATTGATCCCGATCATGTCCGTAATCGGTTGATCGTTGGCTACCGCCGCTGCGATGACCTTGGCCGTGTCCAGTGAACTGCCGCCGCCAAGTCCGATGATTCCGTCAGCACCAAAGGCCCGCGCGACCTCTACCGCGGCCTCGACGACAGCGATCGGGGGGTCCGCTTCGACTTTATGAAAAATCTCAACCTCGATGCCAGCAGCCCTAAGTGCGGCGGCTGCCTCGTCCGCAAAACCACAGGCCAATATGCCCGGGTCCGTCACGACCAGCGCACGGGTGCAAGACAAATCTTGCATCAGGCTGCCGATCCGGCCAAGCCCACCGCTCTCGCAGACGATCCTCGGGGTGGAAAGGAAATTGAAGTCCATAGTTTGTCTTCGCTCCTGTTAAGCTGCTGCAGTGCGGATCATATTCCGCGCGATCAGTATTTGCTGAATCTGGGTTGTCCCCTCGTAGATGCGGAAGAGACGCACATCGCGATAGAAGCGCTCGACCGCATATTCGGCCATGTATCCTGCACCGCCGTGGATTTGCACTGCGCGATCGGCCACTCGACCTACCATCTCACTGGCAAACATCTTGCAGCAGGCAGCATCAGTCGACACGTTCTGACCAGCGTCCTTGCGGCGTGCTGTTTCTTCGATCATGCAACGCGCTGCGAAGGCCTCGGCGCGACTGTCAGCCAGCATGGCTTGGATCAGTTGCTTTTCAGCGATGGGTTCACCGAATTGTTTGCGTTCCATCGCATAGGATAGGCTGTCACGGATCAGCCGTTCGGCGGCGCCCACACAGACGGCAGAAATATGCAGTCGGCCCCGATCAAGGACTTTCATTGCCGTTTTGAAGCCCTTGTTCAGACGGTCCGGCCCGCCGATGATGTTCGAGGCAGGCACGCGGACATTGTCAAGGATGACGTCGCATGTGTGCGAACCCTTCTGCCCCATCTTCCTGTCAGGCTGGCCAAGCGTTATGCCCGGCGTCCCTGCCTCGACGAGAAAAGCGCTTACGCCGGCAGAACCTTTCACCTCTGGACTGGTCCGGGCAAAAACCGTGAATAGATCGGCACGCGGCGCATTGGTAATGTAGCGCTTCGTGCCGTTCAGTAGGAAATCGTTTCCATCACGCCGCGCAGTGGTGCGCAGACCGCCAGCATCCGAACCAGCATCTGGCTCGGTTAGGGCGAAGGATGCGATCATATCTCCGGAGGCGAGAGCTGGTAGATACTTCGCCTTCTGCTCGTCGGTTCCATCGATGATGATTCCCTGCGAGCCGATCCCGTTGTTTGTGCCAACTAGCGACCGGAACGCAGGCGAAGCCTGGCCAAGAACGAAAGCGGCTTGCACTTCCTCTATCATCGACAAGCCAAGCCCGCCGAAATCCTCCGGGATCGACATGCCGAAAAGGCCCATCATGCGGATTTCATCGACCAGCATAGGCGGAATCACATCTTCATCGGCGACGCGATCCTCGTAAGGGATTAGTCGCTCTTTCACGAAGCGGTCGAGCGCGTCGAGAAACTGGGAAAGGGTATCTGTATCAAGGGCCATAATGCTCTCTATTGTTCAGGGTGCGACCGCCGCAACGCGGCGGACAAGATCGACAAGGCGGTGCGCGACATCGCTTTCGATCCAGTCGCGCGTAAGGGTTTGCGAAGGACCGCCGCAGTTGAAGGCAATGATGGGTGAGCCGTCCGTCGGCACGAAGGGCACTGCTACTGCGTTCACATCACGTTTCCACTCCGTGAAGGACGTGCAATAACCGTACTGTTGGTAGTCTTCGATAGCTGCTTCGATTCCGGGCTGCACATTCGGCCAGTTGTCACCCTCACGTTCCTCCACAAGGGCCAGAATTCTGGCGCGCTCATCGGGGCCGTGTGCCGCTATGCAGGCGCGACCAACCGCGGTAGTGGCCAGTTTAATATGGGCACCAATCTCAATCGCCAGCGTGACGGCGTTGGTGCCCTTGCACCGCTCTAGATAGACCATCGATAGTCGGTCACGACTGGCCATGGCCACCGGCATACCTGTGTAATCGGCTAATTCCTGCATAAAGGGCTTTGCGAGTTGCCGCAGCGGAATCCCTGCAAGGCAGGAGAAACCCAGCGAAAGCACTGGAGGGGCCAGTCGATAACGTGCTGTATCCGGATCGTAGCTGAGGTATTCCAGCTTGTTCAGTGTATAGGCCAGCCTTGAGACCGTCGATCTGCTCAGGCCAGTGCGCTCGGCCATCTCACCGTTCCCCAGAGCCTCCCCTTCCCGCCGAAAGGCCCGCAACAGCTCCAAGCCGCGCGCCAACGCCGTGACAAAATCGCGGTCCTGTCTCTCGGCATCCTTGGTGCGGTCTTTCCTTGGTCTCACGGCATCCCTCCTCGGGAAGAATTATGCGTCTTGAAACACATCTAAACGATCGATAACGTCCGCGTCAATACTGCAGTAAACTTTTCCGCTATGCGGAAAACTAAGGTCATCCACCTGGCCCCCTTCGTGCCGGATCCTGCGGATGACACAACTAAGCGAGGGCATAACGCCATGAAAGAAATGAATTATCCGACCATCCAGCACCTCATCGGACGGGACTGGATCGCTTCTCCCACCCCGGAGGATCGTGCAGTCATAAACCCTGCAAACGGGCAAACTATCGGACAGATTCCGCAGGCTAGCGCCGCAGATCTAGACCATGCGGTTCACTCGGCCGAATCAGCTTTTCGCCGATGGAAAAACAGTTCTCCCATGGAACGAAGTGCGATTTTGCGGCGGTTTGCCGACCTGCTGCGCCAAAATGACAGACTGATCGCTGGCTGGATCACACTCGATGAAGGCAAGCCGCTGGTTGAGGCTTTGGCTGAGGTCCGCTCCTCGGCTGACCACGTCGACTGGCACGCCGAGGAATGTCGGCGCATTTATGGGCGCATCATTCCATCACGCAGCCCGCGGGTACAGCAGCTTGTCGTGCGCGAACCGATAGGCGTCTGCCTTGCCATCACGCCTTGGAATTTTCCGCTGAGCCAAGCGGTACGCAAGGTCGCGGCGGCGCTTGCGTCAGGTTGCACGATGATCTTGAAAGCCCCGGCAGAGGCTCCGGCGGGCTGCATGGCAATTGCTCGCTATCTGCTGGATGCAGGCTTGCCCGAAGGCTGTCTGAACCTTGTCTGGGGTAATGCGGCCTTCATTTCGGAAACTCTTATTGCGCGCCCCGAGGTGCGCAAGGTCACCTTCACCGGTTCGGTCGAGGTGGGCAAACATCTGGCAGAATTGGCTGGCCGCCATATGAAGCGGGCGACGATGGAACTCGGCGGTCACGCGCCTGTATTGGTGTTCGACGACGCCGATGCCACGGCCGCGGCGCGCGCCTTGGCGGTCAACAAGCTGCGCAATGCAGGCCAGGTGTGCATCGCCCCAACCCGGTTTTACGTACAACAAGGCATCTACGACCGATTTCTGTCCGAATTGGTTTCAGCATTTGAGAGCGTAAAGGTCGGCGATGGTTTAGCCGAGGGCACACAGATGGGGCCATTGTGTCATCGCGGACGCGTGAATGCGATGGAAAAGCTCGTCGAGGATGCCCGCGAAAACGGTGCACGGGTGTTGACGGGAGGCAAAAGGATTGGGAATCATGGTAACTTCTATGCCCCGACAGTCGTCGATACGCCCAACGACGACATCGACTTGATGCGCGAAGAACCCTTCGGACCGATTGCTGTCGTCTCGTCTTTTCGTGACATAGAGGACGGTCTGTCGCGGGCCAACGGGCTACCCTTCGGGCTGGCATCCTATGTCTTTACCAATTCGTTGGAGCGTGCAGATAAAGCAGCTGCGGGTTTGCAAGCAGGTATGGTAAGCATCAACCAGTTCGGCCTGGCTCTGCCCG
This sequence comes from Sulfitobacter sp. HI0129, assembly GCF_001635395.1. Lineage (NCBI taxonomy): Bacteria > Pseudomonadati > Pseudomonadota > Alphaproteobacteria > Rhodobacterales > Roseobacteraceae > Sulfitobacter > Sulfitobacter sp. HI0129. The sequence continues at coordinate 6,498 of NZ_LWGH01001113.1, forward strand.
AGACTCCGTTTGGCGGCGTAAGAGACAGCGGCTATGGGACTGAAGGCGGGACAGAAACCTTCGAAGGCTATCTCATTACCAAATTTATCTCGCGCAATCGAGCGCCAGTGCTGTGAGGATGCCCATGCCTGTTGAATTAAGCTTCTCAAATGGCGCAGCAATTCTGACCATAGACAATTCGCCGCTTAACCTAATCAACGCGGAGGTTCGGGCTGGAATACAACACTGTATCTTCCAAGTCCTCGAAACTGGTGCTACCAGGCTGATTATCACCGGCGCAGGAACGACGTTCGTCGCGGGCGCGGATGCGAAGGAATTCGGACAGTTGCCTGTTGATCCACAACTAAATGACGTGCTGTTGCAACTTGCGCACCTTCCGATTCCGACTATCGCAGCCATCAACGGGGCTGCGCTTGGTGGGGGACTAGAGATTGCTCTGGCTTGCTGCTATCGAATCGCCTCAACTTCTACCAAACTGGGCCTGCCAGAGGTAAACTTGGGGATCGTGCCTGGCGCAGGGGGAACCCAAAGACTGCCGCGACTTATCGGTATTGAAGCTGCGCTTGACATGATCGTCACCGGGAAGGCTGTTTCCGCCGAGCAGGCACTGAAAATAGGACTGATCCAGCTGCTAGCCGATGACCCGCTTGGCGCGGCCATAGCTCTCGATGACGCTGTTCTAGAGGCGGCACAGGCACCCGACAATCTTCCTTCACCAATGCCAAACCACTTCGCAGCGGAAGTCGCCCGCGCGCAGGTAGCGCGGCGTATGCCTGGCCAGAATGCGCCGCATGTTGCGGTGGACCTGGTCGCGGCCAGCGCGATGACGCCGCTGCACGACGCACTGGCCAGCGAGCGCGCTGCGTTTTTGGACCTTCGTGCCTCGGATCAGGCGCGGGCCCTTAGGCACGTTTTCTTCACCGAGCGAACCGCAACCAACAAGGGGCGCACCTACCCCCGACCTTCCCGAGATGCTGAAACCGCCATCGTGGTCGGTGGTGGCAATATGGGAGCAGCTATTGCGTACACGCTAGCGACCGCAGGGATCTCGGTGACTGTCGTCGAACGCAGTGCCTCGTCCGCAGAGTGGGCCAGAGAAAACCTGCAAAAGCTGATTGATCAGGGTATCAGTCGCGGCATTCTGTCCCCCGATGCGGGAAAGGCGGTTGAGGACCGGCTGGTTACGGTCTCAGGCTATGACGCTCTGCCACCAACCGATCTAGCAATCGAGGCGGCCTTCGAGGATTTTGCGGTCAAGAGCGCGATCTTGACCGAACTCGAAGGTGCTCTGCCGCCCGAGACGATTATTGCCACAAACACATCCTATCTCGATGTAAATCGGCTTTCTGATGGGTTGAAGCACCCAGCACGCTTTGTAGGGATTCATTTCTTCAGTCCTGCGCATATTATGAAGCTTCTGGAAGTCGTCAGGAGCGACCGAACGTCAGACGATACATTAGGTGCAGCATTTGTGCTGGCGCGCAGGCTTGGTAAAATCCCGGTACTGTCTGGTGTTTGCGATGGCTTCATCGGAAACCGAATTTTGTCTAGCTACCGTCACGCCGCTAATCGCCTTCTGGTGAAGGGGGCTATTGTCGACGAGATCGACGCGGCTATGCGCGGATTCGGTATGGCGATGGGTCCATATGCTGCACAGGACATGTCGGGGCTGGACATCGCCTACGCGAATATCCGTCGCAAGGCCGCTGCAGAAGGGAACTGCTGTGGTCACGTGCCCTTGGTCGAGCGGTTGGTCGAAAAGCACAAACGCCTAGGACACAAATCGGGCGCCGGATGGTACGACTATGGGCCGGACGGCGAACCCTCACCTTCGGAGCTGGTCGCTAGCGAAATACTCCGTGTCTCAGAAGAAATGAACTTCACTCGCCGGGAGTTCTCAGCTGACGAAATCGTAGAAAGGCTCTTGCTCGCAATGGTGGCGGAAGCCTGTGATATCCTTGACGAAGGGATCGCAGAAAAACCGCAAGACATCGACCTAGTAATGATTCACGGCTACGGATTTCCCCGCTGGCGGGGAGGCCTGATGCACCACGCCAAAAATATCGGCAAGGATCGGTTGGCCGCGCTCTTTAGCGCGCTTGTCAAAGAGGATCCTTGCGACTGGAGGGTGCCTCGTTATTTAGAAAGGGTTTTCGCGACCTGACAGTCAAAGTCCCGCGCCATAAGGCGCTGCCCCAGCAACTTAACACAGTGCATCTTCGTCTCGACGCGGCTTCGGCGGTGGTATCCGCTCCATCGTCGCCAGAGCGCGCGGGCCAGGTATTTCGCCGCGCGCAGGGCCTCGTTTCGCGCCACGGCTCCGGCGGTGATGGTCTTCCATGACTTTGCGTTCTTGCGTGGCGGGATAACGGCGTGGACGCCACGGTCCGCAATCGCGTCGTGGCATTTTCGTGTGCCATACGCGCCGTCAGCCGTGACACTGCTGGTCTGCCGGGATCTGTTCAAGAAGGTCGGGTAACACTGGCGCGTCACCGATGTGGCTCCCGGTGATCTCAACAGCGCGCACTTCCAACGTTTGCTCGTCGACCCCGAGGTGGATCTTGCGCCAGACCCGTCGCTTGGGGCCGCCATGCTTGCGGGCATGCCACTCACCTTCACCTTCAACCTTGATCCCCGTGCTGTCCACCAACAAGTGCAACGGCCCCTTGGAGCCGCGATACGGGATGTTCACGGCCAGGGTCTTCTGGCGCCGGGACAGGGTGCTGAAGTCGAGCACCGTCCAGTCGAGACCGATCAGCCGCAACAGGCTCTCGACGAACCCGGTCGCCTGTCGCAAGGCCATGCCGAACAGGACCTTCATCGAAAGACAGGTCTGGATCGCGGCGTCGCTGTAGCTCTGCTGCCGGCCCCTGCTGCCTGTCGGCACGGCCTCCCAGCTCATCTCGGGGTCGAACCAGATCGTCAGCGAGCCACGGCGCTTGAGCGCTTCGTTATAAGCGGGCCAGTTCCTGGTCTTGTATGTCGGGGATGTCGGTCTGCTCATGCACCTCAGCTACCACGCTGGATTCATAAGATGAATCCCACACGGGATTTGTGCAACAGAGCCTAGTAACGGGCATATCTGCCTCACGACAGGCTGAGCAAGATCATACAATTTCCAAAGCGGGAATGTTCAATACATGGCGCATTTTTCGCCCTTAATATGAGGTAATTGGCGTATGCCGTTGGCCGTTTGACGTCTTCGAGATTGGCGACGTCAGGTGGTGGCTTTGCCAAATGTTATGCTTGGGAGGATAAACATGGAAATCAGTAGAGAAGCCGATACGCTGCGGGCGCTTTATCAGAATTGGACCGATCAGATGGTCGAGAACCCAGACCTGACGATCGCGAACCTGCGCAGCATGTTCGATGAATGGGGGCAGCCCGCACTAGAGCCGGAAAACGTTAGCTACAAAAGCGATCATGTCGGAGGAGTTGAGGCTATCTGGGCCCTACCAGCCGGGGCAGATACCTCGCGTGTAATTGTTTACACTCATGGTGGCGGCTTTGCCGTCGGCTCAGCCGATAGTCATCGAAAAATGGCAGGGCACCTCGCTAAGGTACTTGGGGTTACGTCGGTGATCCTGCACTATCGGCGCGCACCCGAGCACCCATTTCCGGCGCAGATCGAAGATGCAGTAGCCGCATACAAAGCGCTGCTGGATAAGGGGTTCAAGGCAAGAAATATTCTGACCGCTGGCGACAGTGCTGGCGGCAATCTTGCCATCGCCAGCGTGCTGAAATTACGCGAACTTGGGTTGCCACTGCCCGGAGCGGTCATCGCCTATTCGCCCTGGCTCGACATGGCGATGCGCGGGGAAACACTGGAAACCAACGCGGAAACCGATGCGCTAGTCGGCAAACCGATCCTCGAAGCGATGGCGGGGATGTTCCTCGGTGAAGGCACTGATCCGCTTAATCCGTTGGCCAACCCGCTGGAGAACGATTTCACCGGTTACCCGCCGCTTTATATCAATGCCGGAGGGGCCGAGACGCTTAAGAGCGATGCCGAACGGTTGCACGAAAAGGCCAAGGCGCAGGGCGTAAACGTGACCCTGTCTATCGTCGAAGGCATGCAGCATGTCTTTCCCGCGCTTTCGGGACGCGCGCCCGAGGCGAACGAGGAACTTGGTCGCATCGCCGCATGGTATCGGGCCCTCTGACACCTGTACTCGCACTGCATTGCGGTGCGGTGCGAGACAAACCCCTACGACACATTCATCTGGCATCTCACCCGCAATCTGCGGGGCGGAGCGGTCTTACTCTGGGAGGAGTGACATGAACATTCAGACTGAGAATACTAAAACGGTCGGAGCGGATTTCGACGCAGTCGTCATTGGCGCGGGCTTCGGCGGGCTTTACGCCGTCCACAAACTTCGCAACGAGCAGGGACTGAACGTCCGGGGCTATGACAGCGCCAGTGACGTTGGCGGCACCTGGTGGTGGAACCGATATCCCGGTGCGCTGTCAGACACGGAAAGCTATGTCTACCGCTATTCTTTTGACAAAGAGTTGCTTCAAAAAGGCCGCTGGAAAACCCGGTATCTGACCCAGCCCGAGATCCTCAAATACATGAACGAGGTGGCGGATCATCTCGATCTCCGACGCAGCTACAAGTTCGACACCAAGGTGGACGGCGCGCACTATAATGAAAAAACCGGTCTCTGGAACGTGATCACTGATAGTGGTGAGACAGTTACCGCCAAATACCTTGTCACTGGCCTCGGTCTCTTGTCCGCAACGAATGTTCCAAAATTCAAGGGCATCGGTGATTTCAAAGGCCGTGTCTTACACACAGGTGCCTGGCCCGAGGGCGTGGACTTGAGCAACAAACGCGTGGGCATTATCGGCACCGGCTCGACCGGTGTGCAGGTTATCACTGCAACGGCACCAGTTGCAAAACACCTGACTGTTTTTCAGCGCTCTGCACAATATGTCGTGCCGATTGGGAACACCCCGCAAGACGATGCTACCATCGCCGAGCAGAAGGCGAACTACGATAAAATCTGGGATCAAGTGAAGAATTCTGTTGTGGCCTTCGGCTTCGAAGAAAGCGTCGAACCCGCCGAAACCACCTCCCCCGAGGAACGGGAGCGGGTCTTCGAAGCCGCCTGGCAGCGCGGCGGTGGTTTCTATTTCATGTTTGGCACCTTTTGCGATATTGCGACCAGCCAAGTGGCCAATGATGCGGCCGCTGACTTCATCAAGGGCAAGATCAAGCAAATCGTGAAGGACCCCAAGGTCGCAGAGAAACTGACGCCGAAGGACCTTTACGCCAAGCGCCCGCTTTGCGGAAACAATTATTACGAGGTCTACAACCGAGACAACGTGACCCTCGCCGACGTGAAGGCCGATCCGATCGCAGAATTCACTCCGAACGGCATACGTCTCGAAAGCGGCGAGGAGCATGAGCTTGACATCGTAATCTTTGCCACTGGTTTCGATGCGGTCGACGGCAATTACGTCAAAATGGACCTGCGCGGACGCGGAGGCGTGACCATGCGCGACACTTGGAAGGAAGGCCCGCTCGGTTACCTCGGCATGATGGAGGTCGACTTCCCGAACTTCTTCATGATCCTTGGCCCTAATGGCCCCTTCACTAACCTGCCCCCCAGCATTGAGACGCAAGTTGAATGGATCGCTGACACGATTTGCGCAATGGAAGAAGAGGGGGTTCAAAGTGTGGAGCCAACCGTGGAAGCGCGCGACGCTTGGGTTGGCACCTGCCGTGAAATCGCCGACATGACACTCTTCCCCAAAGCTGAAAGCTGGATCTTCGGTGCGAATATCCCCGGAAAGAAGAATGCAGTTATGTTCTACATGGCCGGAATTGGCAATTATCGCAATGCCATTAATGGGGTGAAAGATGACGGCTATGCATCTCTGATGCGCAACCGCGTTGCCGAGAAGGCGTGAAAACTCCGCCGGAGCATCCAGAATCTCCGGCGGAACCAATTTATTTTGTCCATGAAAACTAGGGAGAGAGCTATGGAACGGGTATCCGGAAAAGTCGCACTGGTAACAGGTGGCGCGATGGGCATGGGAAAAGCCCATTGTGAAACGCTGGCACGTGAAGGCGCGCATGTATTTGTAACCGACCGTGATACGGAAGCGGGTGAAAGCGTAGTAAAAGGTATCATTGGAGCCGGAGGGAAGGCGGAATTCATTCAGCATGACGTGACGCTTGAAGAAGATTGGAAGAATGTCATCTCCACGGTGCAATCAAGTGCTGGTCGACTTGATGTGCTAGTGAACAACGCTGGCATTCTCATTCTGAAGCCGCTCCACGAAACCTCGCCTGACGAATTTGACATGACGATCAACGTCAATGTACGCGGTGTTTATCTCGGTATCCGAGCCGCGGTTCCATTGATGAAAGAGACCGAAAAAGCATCAATTATCAATATTTCTTCAATCTATGGGATTGTTGGTGCCGCTTCGGCGGGAGCCTACATTGGATCCAAAGGCGCCGTACGGATGTTGACCAAATCCTGCGCAGTCGACCTGGCCGAAAGTGGCATACGTGTCAATTCGATCCATCCCGGTGTCATCGATACTCCCATGACAAAAGATCTGCTACACGCCGACGAAGAGACCCGGCAGGCAATTCTGGGGGCCACGCTGCTCAAGCGGCCAAGCAAACCTGAAGAGGTTTCGAATGCGGTCCTGTTCCTCGCATCGGATGAGTCATCGTTCGTTCACGGAGCAGAGATTGTAGTAGATGGCGGTTATACTGCGAATTGAGATCAATGATTGGCTATCTGCGAAGGACCCCTGTATCCTGAACTGCATCCAATTGCTAGAGAATGAGCTAAAGAACGGTGGAATCGGCCAGAGATTGATCATCGACGCCCTGCGCAGCCAGATCGCCGTTCACCTTCTGCGTCAGTACGCCAAGGTCTCTTTGACCAGCGACGCAAACTCGAACTTCAGCCCTGCTCAAAGGCAGAGAATCATCGATCTCGTTGAAAGCTGCTTAGGTGAAAACCTCAGTCTGGAAGACATGGCCGCATCTATCGGTTTCAGCCAGTTTCACTTTTCGCGTCAGTTCAAGGCGGAGTTTGGGTTGGCACCGTATGCATATGTTTTGCGCAAGCGAATATCGAAGGCCCAGGAGATGCTGAGAAAGGGTAATGCCCCCCTGAAAGTGGTCGCGCTTGACTGCGGTTTTGCAGATCAGAGTCATTTTAGTCGAACTTTTCGAAAAATGACAGGCGCGACCCCCGCCGAGTTCCGGCGCATGGCATAATGACCGGAAAACTATTCCTTCCTATCGCTGTCACGCACCAGAGACAAAGAAATGTTGAGCCCGTAACGCTGCAATGAATGTACCAGAAACAGAATTTAAACCACGATTTGCCTTCGAACGCAGGATTTTCTTTGGCGACTGTGACCAGCTGGGAATCGCCTTTACTGGCCGGATCACGAATTTCGCGCTGGAAGCGATCGAGACTTTCTGGGACGATTTGCTTTCAGGCCGGGGCTGGCTTTTTCTACTCACGGAAAGAAACACGGCCATGCCTTTTGTCTCTATGGACCTACAATTCCATGCGCCGGTGAAAGCAGGCGCGAACCTAGCATGCGAGGTCTATGTGGTCCATGTCGGGGAAAGTTCAGTTGGTCTAAAAGTTGTCGGCCGTCAGCATGACTTGATTTGCTTCGAATGCGAAACGAAGTCAGTTTTCCGAGATGCTTCAACATTTGGTAAAGTCAAAATTGAAAGCTCAATTCGGCAGATTTTGCTCGCGGAAGTGGGTTCGGAAAATCAAACAGTGAGCTAGCAACCTTTGAGGTTGCCACCTGTAATCAAAGAGGTTTTTCGCCCCGTTTGCGTGTGACCGAGTGCAAATTTCTATCTGGCCTTCAAGAACGGCATTTTGAAAAGCTGCGGCCAGAGACGAAGGTCAGCGGATGAGGTCCAAATCTGAAATGCAAGCTTCTTGCGCAGCACAGCCCGGCCCGTAGCGTGGGCCCGGTGAACCTGAATTACATCCTTCACCAAATCAAACCCGCCCATGGCAATCTCTGACATGACCATCCCACTTTATGAATCAAGACAAACCCACCCTGGCGTATTGATTTCGTCGGGGGGCGGTCACATCTTGAGTTTCCTCCGCTGCGACGCCTCAATTTTTTGAGTGGGCAAAGTCGCGATAGGCTGTGACAAGGCGGCGCCCGATCCGACCGACACCGATGTCCCGTTGGCCGATCCGGTTGCAGGGATAGACCCGCGCGTGGTTGCCCGAGGATATGATCTCCTCCGCCTGCATCAGCTCTGCCGGACCGATTGTACGTTCGATGGTCTCGATCCCCATGTCTTTGAGCAAGAGCATGACGCGGCGGCGGGTGATGCCGGGCAGCAGCATTCCGTTCGCAACTGGCGTGTGAACCGCCCCGTCCTTCACAATGAAGATGTTCTGCATGGTGAACTCGGCGACATTCCCGATAGCGTCGAGCATCACCGCGTTGTTAAAACCGGCCTTCCGTGCCGCCGTCCAAGCGAGGGTCGCCTGCGGATAGAGGCACGAGGCCTTGGCCCCCGTCGGGGCGGTCTCGGGGGAGGGTTTGCGGAAATCGGATATCTGTGCGGAAAAGCCGGGTTCGACATCCGGCATCGGCATCGGTTGGATAACCAGCGCAAACCGTGTCGTACCGGGGTCGATCGGCCCGAAACCTTCCTCGATCCAGAACATCGGCCGGATGTAGAGTGTTTCGTTGCCATCGAACCGGTTGGCGCCGTCCCGCGCGAGCCCTTCGATCTCTTCGGGCGTGATCTCGGGCGTCATACCCATGATCAGCGCTGATCGGACCACCCGTTCGCAATGCAGCGCCAGATCCGGGAAGACGCCCTCATAGCGGCGGGCGCCGTCGAAGACCGTATGGGCCAGCCAGGCCGAATGGGTGGTAGCCGACATCAATTGCGCCGGGCCCTTCCGCCAGTCGCCGTTAAAATAACTCCATGCTGTAGATGACATGTTTACCTCAATAATTTCAGGGATCCGGTCAGCGATTTCACGACCTTGGACGGTCCACACAACCCGATCCCGTCGAGCGTTTCCTGCATTAGATCCCGACCAGGGAAGGCGGCCTCATATTCGCTGAAGTGGTTCATTTGCCGGGCGAATTCAGGAAACACGACGATGTCGAGATCGGCCTGCGTTGTCGCGCGCGTCAGCAGAGTCCGGATCTGTTCGGGGTCGGCTTGCAGAATTGGGACCGGCCTGTCGGCGCTAATGCTAATGCGGAGGCCAGTTCTGTCGGCCAAATCGATGCGGCCCAGTCCAGGTTGTCGCGCACCGATGCCGACGGAGATGGTCGCGACCGTGTTGGCGAGAAGGCCTGGTGGCAAGCAGGGGTTGACGATCACCGCGAGCCTGAGATCGCCATCGCCACGAAGCGGGTCGAGAACGGAGCCGGTCAAAACCCGGCCTCTTCTGCACCGGTCACGGTAAGCGCCGCCTCACAGGTTGTCGCAGCAAAGCATGAGTGGACCGGCAGGTCGCCAATTTCGTCCATTGGAGAGACCAGAAGCCTGAGCGTTCCCTCTGCCGCATGGATCGGTCCGACGACCCGTGCAGATAGTGACTGTCTGACAAGACGAATGTCCCCAGAGGTGGGGGTGCCGGTGATGGAGGGTGCGCCGACCAGTCCGAAAGTCGGTGTTCCCAGAAAGCCGATCGGCTCGGCGCTTTCGGTCGATCCAGTCCATTCGGCTTCGATCAACCGGCGGTCCTTTACTGCGACAGTAGCGCCCAGCCTCGTCCCTGATCCCTGTCGACCCGCGGCTGGATGTTCGAGGTCATAAGACCGCCCGATCCGGATCGCGCCGAGCTTCTTGGGAAACCCCTGCATATGGCCGCGGACCATCGAGATGTCTTGGTCGACGAAGATGAACGAACAGAAAAGCCGGGCCTCGCCTTGATCGGACAGCGCTTCGATCAGCAGAAAGAACTCGTTGTATTGCGAATAGGCTGGATCCAGCAGTTCGGAGCCGTCCGTGGTGGCCTGCCATTCGCAGAAATGGCCGAAAACGCGGCCGGACGCGCGGCCGAACCCAGAGGGCAAGAAGCGTTGCGCTACTTCCGCTTCGGTCCGGGCTCCGATTGAGACAATCCGGCCGGCGTAGTGCCATGGCGGCGACGGGACGAGGGCGGAACGTCCTTGAGGTGTGTATGGGCCGGTAAAGCCTTGAAGCATCGTGTTTCTCCTTTTCGCTAAACTTGCCACCCGCCACTTGGAGATACTTGCCTGATTTTTATGATTTTACTTGAAGAATGGGTGGGATTTGCCTATATGAATCCCAAAATGGGCAAGATCTTCCGCAACAGTGGGAGAAAAGTATGAGTTCTGCCGAATCACCGCGACACGGGATACTTGATCCTTCGGATCGAAGGATATTGCGAGAGCTTCAACGCGACGGGCGGATCAATAACAATGAACTCGCCGAGCGGACGGGTATGTCGTCATCTCCTTGCTGGCGCCGCACCCGCAGGCTAGAGGAAACTGGCATTATTGCAGGTTACAGCGCAAACCTTGACCGCAGGAAGATCGGGCTGGGCGTTTTGGTCTATGTGAGCGTACAGATCGACACCCATGGTGAAAGCGACGCGGCCGCATTTGAGAAGGCAATCATCGATCTGGACGAGATCGTGACCTGCCATTCGGTGGGTGGCGGCTCAGATTTTATTCTGTTAGTCGCCTGTCGGGATTTGGACGCCTATGTGTCCGTCGTCAGGGATTTTGGGACAGATTGCGGCCTGAGCTAAGAGAGGATCTGGCTCATCTGGTTGTGGTGATTATGCGGCGGATTTGCGGTGAAGCAAGCGTCGCGTTTCGATGGTCTTTCGTTTGATCCTTTCTCGTTGTTGCAGGATGGTCTGGCCGCGTCCGAAGTAGACATCGGCCGGGGTGAGGTTTTGCAGGCTCTCGTGATAGCGTCGATGGTTGTATTGATCGACAAAGGCATCGATCTGCTGCCTGAGATCACCGGGCAGGTAGTAGTTTTCCAGCAAGATGCGGTTCTTCAAGGTCTGGTGCCATCGCTCGATCTTCCCCTGAGTTTGCGGGTGATACGGAGCGCCGCGAACATGATCCATCTGTCGATCCTCCAGCCAATCGGCCAACTCGCCCGAGATGTAACTCGACCCGTTGTCACTGAGCAGGCGCGGCTTGTGCAGAACCGTCGCCTGATCACAACCCGAAGCCTGTAGCGCCAAGTCGAGCGTGTCGGTCACGTCGCCCGACTTCATCGTCGTGCAGAGCTTCCATGCGATGATGTAGCGACTGAAGTCGTCGAGGATCGTCGAGAGATAGAACCACCCCCAGCCGATGACCTTCAGGTAAGTGAAGTCGGTCTGCCAGAGCTGGTTCGGTCGCGTGGTTTTGTCGTGGAACTCATCTGCTGCTGACAGAACCACATAGGCCGGACTGGTGATCAGGTCGTAGGACCTGAGGATGCGATAGACCGAAGCCTCTGATACAAAATACTTTTCCGTATCAGTGAACTGCACGGCCAACTCGCGCGGCGACAGCTCGCTTTCCTTCAAGGCCAGGTCCTTGATCCTCTCGCGCACCGGCTCTGGAATGCGGTTCCAGACCCGTGACGGCTTGGGACTGCGATCCTCAAGCGCCTCAGGACCACCGGCCAGATACCGGTCATACCAGCGATAGAAGGTGGTTCTGGGGATGCCCAGCTTGTCCAGCGTGCGCTTGGTCGGCAGGTGCGACCCTTCCACCAGCCGGATGATCTCCAGCTTCTCGGATGCAGGGTATCTCATTCGTCGTCCTCCCCATCCGCGATCATGCTTTTTTTGAGCAGCCGCAGTTCCAGCGCCTGTTCGGCTACGACCTCTTTCAGATCACGAGCCTCACGGCGCAGATCTTTCACTTCGGTCGATGTCGCCGCCCGCGCCGTATCGCCCGCCAGGCGCTTCTTCCCAGCCTCGAGGAACTCTTTGGACCAGCTGTAGTAGAGGCTCTGGGCAATGCCTTCTCGTCGGCACAACTCTGCAATGCTGTCCTCGCCCTTCAGGCCGTCCAGCACGATCCTGATCTTCTCTTCCGCTGAATACTGCTTGCGCGTGGCGCGGCGGATGTCCTTGACGACCTTCTCGCCGTGGCTCTGTTTGCTACCGGGTTTCTGTCTCATCTCCACTCCTTGGTGGTTACGATGTGCCAGAAACCCTCTCTTATCAAATCAGCCTAAATTGTCCCATTGGCGCTGACGTCAGACACGATAAAGAGTCAAGAAAAAAACGGTTGTTCGTTTGTAATAATCGGTGACCTAGTGCCAAGCGGATGATATTTTGGGGAAAAATCGTGTAGAATAGCGGTTCGTCTGGAGTTTGACCGTGCTCAAATTAAGTCACTGCCCGGCCATGCAAGAGCGTTATCTCAATCGGTTGCATGGACCGCTTCGTATTGTTTCAATATTTTTCCAGCTCTCTGATGCGGGATGTTGGGTCTGAGGCGGGATTGTCTTTAGTTGTTCAGCTTCACTGATGTGGCATTCGCTGATCAAACCAGCACACACACGTCAACGCACAGTGAAAGCCAGAGAAAGGGAAGCCCGGGTGCCGGGCTTGAAAGGATAGAGAGAGCCTCTTCCGGGTCCGGCGCAACGAGGACCGAACCCATGGCCAAGACCGCAACCCGCCCGAAACCCACCAACTTGAAGAAGACCGAAGCCGCTGGATCGGCAACGCCTGACGCCGCCGCCGACATCCGCCTGATCCCGCTCGACCAGCTGGAGCCAAGCCCTCTGAATGTCCGCAAAGTCGCCGCGAGCGCCAGTGACGACGCCGAGCTTCTCTCCAGCATCCGCGAGACCGGCATCAAGCAGAACCTGGTGGTTCATGCGCTGTCTGAGTCACGCTTTGCCGTTGATGCCGGCGGTCGTCGCCTCAAGGCGCTGAAGCAGCTTGCCGAAGACGGCATCATTCCCTCCGATCATCCCGTGCCCTGCCTCGTCGAAGACGAGCGCAACGCCATCCTCACTTCCGCCACAGAAAACCTTCAGCGCGCAGCCATGCATCCGGCCGACCAGTTCGAAGCTTTCGACAAGATGATCGGCGAGGGTCGCAGCGAGGACGAAATCGCGCTGAAATTCGGTGTCTCCGTCGACCTGGTGCGCCGCCGGCTCAAACTCGCCCGTGTCGCGCCCGAGATCATCGAGCAGTTTCGCGCGGGGGATCTGACCCTCGAATGCGTGATGGCGTTTACGCTGACCGACGACCACGATCGGCAACTGGCGGTCTGGAACGCGGTGAAGGGCGGCTATCACATCCACCCGCAAAGCATCAAA
>NZ_LWGH01001114.1:0-1478 GCF_001635395.1 Sulfitobacter sp. HI0129
CCTTACGCCAAGGGTGCGGATCATGCCCCATAGCGTGGTGTAACTCGCGGCTGGCCGGGCGCTTTCGACGGCCGAGCTGATCAGTCCGTCTGCGTTGCAGGCAGGCTGATGATGGGATCATCGCAGACCGGTGCCAAGGTTTCCAGCGTCATGTATCGCGCACGCTGCACAGTCCATTCTTCGGTCTGCTCCATGAGGATGGCGCCGACGAGGCGTCGTATGGCAGCCTCATTTGGAAAGATCCCGACGACGTCTGTCCTGCGCTTGATCTCGCCGTTCAAACGTTCAATCGGATTCGTCGAATGCAACTTCGTCCGATGCTGTTGGGGAAAGGTCATGTAGGCGAGCACGTCTTCCTCGGCATCATCCATCAGCCCAGAGAGCCTGGGCAGCTGGGACCGCATCTGGTCGGCGACGTTGCGCCATTGGACTTTCGCCGCCGCATGGTCTGGCTGTGCAAAAGCGGTTGCGATAAAGGCGGAGACGACGCGTCGGCTACTCTTGCCTGCATGCGCAAGAGCGTTCCTCTGGAAATGCACCCGACAACGCTGCCAGCTCGTGTTCAGCACGCGTGCGACTGAGGCCTTGATGCCTTCATGGGCATCACTGATGACCAGCTTCACACCACATAGCCCGCGCCGCACCAGATCGCGCAGAAACTCCGTCCAGAAGGTTTCGGCCTCGGACGGGCCGATGGACATGCCCAGCACCTCTCTGCGGCCGTCTGTATTGACGCCGACGGCGATGGTGACGGCAACGGAGACGATACGCCCGCCCTGACGAACCTTGAGATAAGTCGCATCAATCCACAGATAGGGCCATTCGCCATCAATCGGACGGGTGAGAAATGCATCAACCCGCTCATCAATCTCTTCACACAGGCGGCTAACCTGGCTCTTCGAGATGCCGGTCCCGCCCATTGCCTGCACGAGATCGTCCATGGAACGGGTTGAGACGCCATGGACATAAGCTTCTTGAATAACCGCGCTCAACGCCTTCTCTGTCGCCCGCCGCGGCTCCAGGAAAGAAGGAAAATAGCTGCCGGTGCGCAGCTTCGGAATCCGCAGTTCCACGTTCCCGGCCCGCGTCTGCCAATCGCGTTCGCGGTAGCCGTTTCTCTGCGCCTTCCGCTCCGGCGTCTTCTGATGATAGTCGGCACCGGTCTTTGCGCCAACCTCCAATTCCATCAGCCTTTCGGCGGCAAAACCGATCATATCTCGAAGAAGATCGGCATCCGCGCTCTTCTCGACAAGCTCTTTCAGGTCCATCATAGGTTTGGTCATCGGGGTCTTCCTTCGGTTCAGGTTGATGTTCGCAACCCGACCTTACCGAAAATTCACCGATGACCACCGCGCCTTTGATGACGTCCTACGGCGCCTCATGAAGGGCGCGGACGCCACCAAAAGCGCTACCAGAAGTTACACCTCTCCCTGGGACAGGACCCTGTCGTTCTTGTTTCATCATTGGAATCTAACCCA
>NZ_LWGH01001115.1:0-2473 GCF_001635395.1 Sulfitobacter sp. HI0129
TCGATAGCGCCGAGAGGATACCAGACGACGAAGTCACGCAGTTGGTCGCAACGACCGGCATGAGCGCCAAGCCATGGGATGCCGACAACGCAGCAGAGGACCAGGCGGCGCATCTGGCACGTCAGAAGCGCTTTACCTCGTTGAGCGGCGGCTTCTGGGCGGCGGGATTCCTTTTTCACATTGTCGAGACCGGCATGGGCGGCGCGCTCGGGCTCTTTGCGGGCCATGGCGAGGTGCCTATGCCTATGGTGGAAGCAGGGATCTTCGCCGTCGCGATTCTTTTTGGCGTCTGGCTTGTCGCGCCCAAGGCCTGGTCTTCGGCGCGGAGGCTTAGCCCCGACATGAACCTGCTCATGGTGGTGGCCGTCGCGGGCGCCATCGGCCTCGGCGAGTTTTTTGAGGCCGCGACGGTCGCCTTCTTCTTCTCGCTTTCGCTTTATCTTGAGAGCTGGAGCGTGGGGCGGGCGCGTAATGCGGTTTCCGCGCTCCTCGATCTGGCGCCGCCAACGGCGCGGGTTCTTTACGACGACGGATCTGAATCCGACGTTCCGGCCGCGGCCGTGGCAGTCAATGCAAGGTTTATCGTGCGCGGCGGCGACCGGATCCCCCTCGACGGTGAGGTCGTGGACGGGGCAGGGGCCGTCGATCAGGCCCCAATTACTGGGGAAAGCGCGCTAGTGCCCAAGGAACCAGGCGACGAGGTCTATGCCGGCACGATCAACGGCGAGGGCACACTGACGGTGCGGGCGACGAAGGCCGCCTCGGACACGGTGCTCGCGAAAATCATTCGCATGGTGGGCGATGCCCATGCCCGCCGCGCGCCGGTCGAACAGTGGGTGGCCAAGTTCGCGCGCATCTACACACCCATCGTGATGGCTTTGGCGATCGCCATCGCGCTGGTGCCGCCACTGCTGCTCGGCGGCGCCTGGGACTACTGGTTCTACAATGCTCTGGTCCTTCTGGTCATCGCATGTCCTTGCGCGCTGGTCATTTCTACGCCGGTCTCCATCGTGGCAGCGCTGACCGCGTCGGCACGGGCGGGGGTGCTCATCAAGGGCGGCGCCTATGTCGAGGCGCCGGGGCGGACCACGGCACTGGCGATGGACAAGACCGGGACGATCACCATGGGCGAGCCTGAGGTGGCGGCGGTTCACCCACTGGTCGGCGTTTCCGCACGCGATCTCATGGCGCTGGCAGCAAGCCTGGAGGCGCGGTCTTCACACCCGCTGGCACGCGCCATCCTCTCGCGCGCCGAAGCCGATGGTGTTTCCGTGTCTGCCGCAGAGGACACCCGTACCGTGCCCGGGCGCGGTCTGGAAGGACGCGCCGACGGGCGCGCTATCTGGCTCGGCTCGGATCGCTTCGCCGAAGAGAAGGGGTTCGGCAATGCCATTCCGGCGGATCTGCGGGATCGGATCGAAGGGGCAGGGAGCACCCTCGTTGCCGTGGGTGACGAGACCGGCGTGACCGGCGTACTGGAGCTTCGCGACCGCATCCGCCCAGATGCAAAGGGGATCGTTGCGCGTCTGCATGCGCAGGGTGTGAAGACCATCGTGATGTTGACGGGCGACAACGAACGCACCGCGCGCGCGGTGGCAGCCGAAGTCGGCATCGACGAGGTGCGCGCCGAACTTTTGCCAGAAGACAAGGTGACGGCCATTGAGGAACTCGTCGAAAGCCACGACATGGTGGCGATGATCGGCGACGGTGTGAATGACGCACCGGCCATGGCGCGGGCGCATTATGCCATCGCCATGGGCGCTGTCGGATCGGATGCCGCGATCGAGACGGCCGACATCGCGCTGATGACCGACGACATCGGCAAGGTACCCTGGCTTATCGGCCATTCGCGCCGTGCCATGACGATCATCCACCAGAATATCGGCATATCGCTGGCGACCAAGGCGCTGTTCGTCGGGCTGACCGCGTTCGGTATGGCCTCAATGTGGGGCGCCATTGCTGCGGATGTAGGCGTGTCTCTGCTGGTGGTCGCCAACGCACTTCGGCTCCTGAACGGCCATCAGGTTGAGGCCGGGCCTTCAGGCGGAGAACCGGTGGGCGAGCAGATGGCGAAAGGAGCACTGGCGCACGGTCATTGATCCGGCGGTTTCGGTAGAGTAACGTCTGACATCAACCAGACCTCGCAAAAGGGGCGTCGAGCAGTGATGAATACCAGAATTCCACGGCGGGTCTTGCTGTTGGGCGGATTGGCCACCTTCCTGTCTGGCTGTGCCAGCAAGTTCCGGTCCTACAACGGACCCGAAGTGACCCGGCTGCGTATATACAAGGCGCAGCGGCTGCTGGTTCTTGACGGAACGGATGATGTCTTGCGGACCTATCCCATCGGATTGGGCTTCGCGCCCGAAGGCCACAAGCAGTTCGAAGGAGACGGCCGCACGCCGGAGGGCTCCTATCTGATTGACCGGCGCAACCCGGACAGCCTCTTCCACCTCTCCATCGGCATTTCATTCCC
>NZ_LWGH01001116.1:0-1468 GCF_001635395.1 Sulfitobacter sp. HI0129
TGCCCGTCTTGAAAGCGGTCAGCGCCGGGTCGACGTTGTCGAACTGGTCGTTTTGGCGCGTGCCATCGGCTTTGATCCGTTCCAGCTTCTGGCGATCGTTGAAGCCGCCACGGAGCCCGACCACAGGATTTGAAGCCAATGAATTGTTGAGAACACGGAAACCCATTTTCCCGGTCTGATGATCATTCCCTCCTCGAGGACCAGTTAGCCAACATCAAAGAAGCCCGGCGCGCGGTCGTAGTGAACGCTCTGCAACCCCACGCCGCAATTCGCAGCGCCACAGTGCAGGAAGTCAGTAAACAGTGAACGATGATAGGGGTGAGGGCGTCGCGATCGCCAATCTGATCGGGACCGATGGGTGCAGTGTTGTTGGTTGGGTTTATCGCTGGAGTACAGGCTCACATGCGGTGATGTGGGACGTCCAAGGGCCCCAGCCGGTATCGGAAACCCGGCCGGATATAAGTGACGAACAGAAGCAAGAAATCGACTTCGATGCGCTCATGCGGATTCGAAAAAGTGACAGTGGATAGGCTTCTCAGGCAGCCGCCAGTTCATATTGATGGAAAGGGTCTGCGAGCGTACCGGTCATTGGAGCAGATGGCAGCGAAGGTCTCGAAGGAGCCCTTTTTGACGAATGCTGCCGAGCGACTGAACGGCCGCTTCGGCGGACCCGCAGCTTAGCGAGGTGTTCTCCGTTCGGGTCTAGACATACTCCGTAATGCGTTTCAACAAGGCGACACCGGCACCTGATAGAACGCCGCAAGAAGACGTAAGCTCTTGACGACGCCCGGTGTCGAGCGGGTGGGGTCCTGTTATGTGACCGTAAACTGCCCCATCATGCCCGCATCCTCGTGTTCGAGGATGTGGCAGTGATACATGAATGGTGTCTCTTCCGAAGCCAGCTTGTCGAACCTCAGCAAGATTTCGGTCGGACCCTGCACACGGACAACATCTTTCCAACCGATCTGCGCCGAGTCGACCGGCCGCCCGTTCTGACTCACGACCCGAAAGGAAGTCCCGTGAACGTGGAAGGTGTGCCGCATCATCATGTCGGCATTAATGCGCCAAAGCTCGGTTTCGCCTGCGCGGACGGTCTCATCAATGCGATCCATGCCGTAAGGTGCACCGTTGATCCCCATCGTCTGGCCGCCGCCACCCATCATGCCGCCGCGCATCATGCCCCCGGTGTGCATGTTGAGGGTGAAATTGCGCCTGCGGACCGGATCGCCGAGTGCGGGCGCATCCGAAGGCAGCGAGGTGGGCAGGCGGGTGGGGCCGGCGGGCGCAGCTTCGCCTACATCAAACGACATGATCTCGAGCGGCGCACCACTGTTTCCATCCATCCCCATCATGCCGCGGTCGCCCATCATGCCTCTATCGCCCATCATCATGGAGCCGCCCCTGTCACCCATCATGCCCCCGTTCATCACGCCATTCATCCCGATGTCGCGCGAGACAAGAGAAACAG
>NZ_LWGH01001117.1:0-1811 GCF_001635395.1 Sulfitobacter sp. HI0129
TGATGCGGCATGGGAACAGGCGGTTGCGCGTGAAGGAGTGATACGAAGGCTGGCGAGCATGGCCAAACCTAATCGCCGCGAATTCCTCTCGGCCTGCCGGGAACTTGGTCTCAAACGATCCCGTCTTTACGATCTAATCAGAGCTTATAAGGCGCGGCCGATCACCAGTTCTCTCCTGACAGGCGCGCCGGGGACCCAAACGGGCAGCAGGCGGTTGCCGGCAGCGATCGAGGCCGTGATTGCAGCGGCAATTGAGGACTTCTTCAAGTCCCGTCAGAAGCCGAGCATCAATGCGTTGTACAAGGAAGTGCGCAGGCGTTGCGGTCAACAGGGCCTGCGCGCTCCGTGCTGGACCTCTGTCCGCGACCGTGTAGCCGCGATAGACCCTGCCGAATTGGTGGCGGCCCGCGAGGGGGCCCAGGCAGCCCGTAGTCGTTATCATCCTGTCGCCGGAACCTATCGGATTGAGCGGGCTTTCGAGGTTGTCCAGATCGATCACACTTTGGTGGATGTCATCGTTGTAGACCGTTCCCACCGCAAGCCCCTGCAAAGGCCTTGGGTGACGCTGGCCATCGACATTGCCAGCCGTATGGTTGCTGGGTTTTATCTGACACTGGAACCGCCATCAGCCTTGTCGGTTTCTTTGGCGGTCCAACATCTTGTGCAGCCCAAACTGGATTGGCTGGACGGTTTGGGCATTGATGCAAACTGGCCGACGTCGGGGTTACCTGAGACCATTCATGTCGATAACGCCAAGGAGTTCCGCTCAAAGGCAATGCGGCGTGGTGCTGAAGAACATGGGATTTCGCTGCAGTACCGACCGATCGGATCGCCACATTACGGCGGTCATATCGAGCGGCTGATCGGAACGATGATGGGGGCGGCACATTTGCTGCCCGGGTCGACATTTAGCAACATCAAAGACCGTGGTGACTATGACTCTGTAGCAAATTCGTCGATGACGCTGGATGAGCTGGAGCGGTGGTTTGCTCTTGAAATCACCCGTTATCATGCTGAACGGCACCGATCCTTGGGTATTCCACCGATTGCGGCTTGGCAGGAGGCCGTTCAGAGACGCGATGCGGCCTTGCGACACCCCTATGATCCAGAAGGGTTTCGGATCGACTTTCTGCCTGCTGTCGAACGTATGGTGCGCCGCGATGGTATCCACCTGTTCGGCCTAAGATACTGGGACGATGTTCTGAGTATTTGGGCTGGCAGGCAGGGGCGACAGTTGCGTGTGTCCTACGATCCACGGGACCTGTCCACCGTGTTCGTGCGGGGCCCGGATGGTCAGCGATACCCTGTGCGGTTTGCCGATCTGCGGCACCCTCCGATCACTTTGGCAGAGCATCGCCGCGCGCAGACAGTTCTGCGCCAGCGGGGTCGATCGCTAGAGGACGAAGAGCTGATTTTCGCAGTGATCGAAGAGCAGCGGGCCTTGGTTGATGCCGCATCAGGCAAAACGCGGGAAGCCAGACGATTTGCGGAACGGCGAGATCGGGCACTGGCTAACGTCGAGCCTGCCGCGATCGAAGAAAACGACCTTGAACATGCAGAATCTGGTGACATCCTCAATGTGCCCAGTTTCGAAGTGGAGGAATGGTCGTGAGCGGGGCAGGGGAGTTCGCACATCTCGATCCGAACTATCGACGGTTCGCTGCCCTTTCGGACGAAGAGCGTATTGCCTGGATCAGGGCTGACCGCTGGATCGGCTTCGATCAGGCGGGATTGGCGCTTGGACGCCTTGAAAACTTGCTTACCTATCCGCCGCGCGACCGGATGCCCTGTCTGCTGATCTATGGCGACAC
>NZ_LWGH01001118.1:0-1374 GCF_001635395.1 Sulfitobacter sp. HI0129
TCTGGAAACTGGAAATATCGATTGATTGGACCGTTTGCTACGCCTGACTATGCCAGAGGTTCTTATGCATCCTTGCTGACGGCTGAGCTACCCCCAGAAAATCGGACACTGACGTAAGCTACGATTTGTTGTCTGCTGATCTTCGACGAGAAGGAGATCAGAGATGTCGAAGCGAAAGCAACATGCGCCTGAGTTCAAGGCGAAGGTCGCGCTGGAAGCCCTGAAAGGCGAGGAGACGGCCGCTGAGCTGGCAAGCCGGTTCGGGGTGCATCCGACGATGATTCACCAATGGAAACGCGCCTTGCTCGAGGGCGCTTCAGGCGTGTTCGAGCGCGGGAGCCGCAAGAAGCCGGAGATCGACGAGGAGCAGGTGAAGGAGCTCCACGCCAAGATCGGGGAGCTGGCGGTGGCCAACTCTTTTTTGGAACGAAAGCTCAAGCCCTGGGGCGGGAAGTGAGGCGCGGCATGATCGAGTCCGACCACCCGGAGCTGTCGATCGGCCAGCAGTGCAAGCTGCTGTCGATCGCGCGCTCGTCTTTCTATTACATCCCCAAGGGCGAGTCTGAGCAGAACCTCGGCCTGATGCGGCAGATCGACGAGCAGTTCTTGGAGACCCCGTTCTTCGGCGTTCGGCAGATGACCTGGCATCTGCGTAACGACGGACACCTTGTGAACGAGAAGCGAATACGGCGGCTGATGCGCCTGATGGGGTTGATGCCGATTTACCAGAAGCCCAACACGAGCAGGCCGGCGAAAGGGCACAAGACCTATCCCTACCTGCTCAGAGGTCTGCGGGTAGAACGCCCAAACCAGGTCTGGTGCTCGGACATCACCTATCTGCCCATGCGCCGCGGGTTCCTCTACTTGGTGGCGATCATGGACTGGCATACCCGCAAGGTTCTGTCCTGGCGGATCTCGAACACGCTGGAGGCCGACTTCTGCGTCGAAGCGCTGAACGAGGCCATTCACAAGTTCGGCCCGCCCGAGATAATGAATACGGATCAGGGATCCCAGTTCACCTCTTTCGCCTGGACAGATCGGCTCCGCCGATCAGGCGTGCGGATCTCGATGGATGGAAAAGGCCGTTTCCTCGACAACATCTTCATCGAGAGGCTGTGGCGCACCCTGAAATACGAGTGCGTCTACCTGCATGCCTGGGAGACCGGATCGGAGACGAAAGCAGCCATCCGGAAATGGATGACCTTCTACAACCACCAGCGCCCTCACTCGGCCCTCGGCGGCAAGCCACCGGCGCTGGTCTATTGGCAGAAAAATGATATCAACCAACCCGATCAGCAGGTGCAACGAGTAGCTTAATTTACGCCAGATCCTGTCCAAGAGATGGGGAGTAGCTCAGAGAAAGAATTCCATGCT
>NZ_LWGH01001119.1:0-944 GCF_001635395.1 Sulfitobacter sp. HI0129
CATCGGCATATTGCCAGGTGTGTTGACTGTGGCGGCGCCAAAGAGACGCGCGCCTGTTCACGTGCTCTTCGCCGTTGCTGTGACGGGTCTCTGGGTTGGCGGTGCGCTTCGGTCAGGGCAGGACGTGCCGCCGACAGACGTTGCTTTGCGCATCGTCCAAGGCAATGTGCCACAAGTCGAGAAGTGGGTACCGGGCAGCCGCCAGCGAGCCTTAGAAAAATACCTGGGCTTGTCCGCGCAACCCGGACGTTTCGATGTGCTGCTTTGGCCGGAAACGGCCTTCCCCGGCTTTCTGGATGAAGATGCTGCGGCACGCGCGCGGATATCTGCAGCTTTGCCAGACGGCAGGATCCTACTGACAGGTGCGCCTGACCGAGTGGAGGGCGATGGGGGAACCAGATATTTCAACACGGTTCAGGCATACGATGGCACCAGTGAGATTCTGACGGGATATGCAAAACATCATCTCGTTCCGTTTGGCGAATATGTGCCGCTGAGAGGCTGGCTGCCCATCGAACGACTGACGGAAGGGTTGGGCGATTTCACGCCGGGACCAGGGCCGCGCACGCTGGCGATCCCTGGCGCGCCTCTGGTCGCGGTGGCGATCTGTTACGAGATCATCTTTCCGGGCCACGTGGTCGATGACCTTTTCCGTCCCGACTGGATATTCAACGCCACAAATGATGCTTGGTTCGGAACCAGCATCGGACCCGAGCAGCACCTCGCCTCCGCGCGGATGCGCGCGGTCGAGGAGGGGCTTCCCGTGGTCCGGGCGGCCAACACTGGGATATCCGCGATCATCGACGCCAATGGAAATGTCGTCGCGCGTCTTGATACCGGGGAAACAGGCACCATTGATGCCGGCCTGCCGGGCGCGCGTACTCCAACGCCCTATGCGCGNCCGTTGTCAGCGGCAACCGAGCCCCTCCGCTGCCTTTTGCTGC
>NZ_LWGH01001120.1:0-1644 GCF_001635395.1 Sulfitobacter sp. HI0129
CCAACCAGGCGATCATCGAGGCGGAGGTGTTCCGCTATGTGACCGACCGGGAGGTCTATAACCAGCTCGACAACGATCTGCGCATCCGCAGCGTCCTGCGCCGCTCGGACGGAGCTGCCGAGAGCGGGCTGCGCCAGATCTGGAACAGCGCCAACGAGAATTACCCGCCGACGGTCTATGGCCCCAATGCTCGGCTCGACGTGGAAATCCTCAGCATCAACCGGATCGGAACCAACCGAACGACGGTCCGCCTGCGCAAGCGCCTGACGTCCATTAACGGCACCCAGACCGGCCTCTTCACTGCGACGCTTCTCTTCGAGTTCCGCCCGGAGACCCGCCGCTCCATCGACGAGGTCTGGACCAATCCATTCGGCTTCACCGTCCTCGAATATTCCATTCGCTCCGACAGATTGGAGAACTGACGTTGTTGTTTATAAGATCGCTTATTTTTGTCATTGCCCTGTTGCCCGGCCTCGCCTCTGCCGAAGCCATCCCGCGTGGCGGTCCCAACGACAGCCGGGTGCGCTTGGCCACCTACCAGGAGGGTCAGGTCTACCGTCTCAGCGTCTCGCTCACCCATGTGACCACAATCGAGTTCGGCGAGGGCGAAAGCATCCGCTCGATTATCGCAGGCGACACGGAAGGGTTTGAGATCGATGGCGTGCCGGGCGGCCAGGCCTTCGCGATCAAGCCCGTCGCGCGCGGCGTTCATACCAATGTGACGGTCTACACGAACAGGCGAAGCTACTATTTCAACGTCGAGGAGGTCCGCAGCCCGACCTTCTATGTGGTGCAGTTCCGCTATCCGGAGGACGATGCGCGCCCGACCCGGGCCATCGCCGCCCAAGCGCCGAACTACAACTACGGTGCCAGCGCGCGGACCGAGTTCACGCCAACCCGCATCTGGGATGACGGGACGTTCACGTATTTCGCGTTTCCAAGAAACGCGCCTGTGCCCGCGGTCTTCCGCTACGCGGGCGGCCGCGAGCGCACGGTCAACACGCAAACTCCTGAAGACGGCGTGATCCGCGTCAGCGGCGTGAACCGCCAATGGGTCCTGCGACTTGGCGAAGAGGTGGTCTGCATCGAGGCGATCCCGCCCGCGGAGGCCACCTCATGAGCGATACCGGGAACACCGAGCTGGAAAAACGCCTCGCCGCCCTTGAGAAAGGCAGTGCCCGCGCCCCCACGGCGTCGCAGCGCCGGTCGCCCCTTCTCGCGCTGATCGTGGTCCTCGTCATCGGCGCAGGTGGTGCCCTGCTCTATCTCCTCTCACAGCCCGACGAAGAGGAAGCCTTGCCGACGGCCACCCCGGACGTCTTCCAAAACGAGGGGGACGGCTTTGGCGCTATCGAGACCTTGCCTCCGCCCGAGCCCGAGGTTGTGTTTGTCGGACCGGATCCAGTCGAGCCCAACGCGGAGCTTCTGGCGCAGATCACCGCGCTGCAGGCTCAGATCGAGGAATTACGCAACGCCCCCGAACCGGTCGTCGAGGAAGACACCGCCGCCGCAGAGGCGATCGACGCGCTGACCGCTCAGATCGCTGCGCTACAAGCCGCCTCGGAAGCAGCACAGCAACGATTTCAGGACGAACTGACGGCGCGGGATCGCAGCCTTGAGCAACTCCGCATGGATCTGGAACTG
>NZ_LWGH01001121.1:0-1505 GCF_001635395.1 Sulfitobacter sp. HI0129
ACGAATACTGCACGAAACCTGGTAGAAATGGCAACGGAGCAGACGGGAGTATGCTAGCTATTNTCGACAATGCGGACATCGCGGTCGCCCTGGCCCGATCGGACGGCGACTGACCAGGCATTGTCGGCCTTCAACGCTTCAATCTGATAGTTGAACGTCATGCCGCAGCGTCAGGTTGCCCTCCTGTTTTTTGCGAACGGAAGAGAGAGAGGCGGAGCGGAAAGGTTCTCCCAGCGGTATAACCGTCGTCCGCCTTCTTGAAGGGCAGCAGCAATCGGGGGAGGTCGACCACGGGAATGCCCGAAAATAGCTAGCATACTCCCGTCTGCTCCGTTGCCATTTCTACCAGGTTTCGTGCAGTATTCGTATGATCGAGCGAGATGCCGCCCTTGTCGCCATCTTGGGCCTTGCACTGGTCTCGCTCGGTCACTCCATTTAACGGGCTATTGCCGGGCGATTAGATAGTCACCTTCGGCAAGTCAGGGCAAAGTATTTGCACGACCAGCTCTTGCCATACGCTTTGCTGGCGAGTTGGTGCTTTTCAAAGATGGCAAAATTCCCGATCAAGGCTAGGTCACGGTCATGCTTTGCCCAAAAATGCTCGCGCAGATTATTAGCTTTTATCGCGATATATCAACAAAGGGCGCCGGCCCCATGATAATGCCTTCTCGCCGAGAGAGATCTTCAAATAAACACAACCTGTCTATCGCAGGATGACCCCGACATGGTCGGTAAACCCGTGCCTTAGCCAACATCTTTGCCAAGCCGAAAAGCT
Source organism: Sulfitobacter sp. HI0129 (assembly GCF_001635395.1). NCBI lineage: Bacteria > Pseudomonadati > Pseudomonadota > Alphaproteobacteria > Rhodobacterales > Roseobacteraceae > Sulfitobacter > Sulfitobacter sp. HI0129. The sequence goes on from NZ_LWGH01001121.1 coordinate 776, forward strand.
GAGAAGAATGCGATGCAGCCAGCTTACCCATCCAGGCGACCTATACCTATGGCACTCATAGGATCTTACTCTAGCGTCCGCCATCTTGTTGCCGCAATTGGATGTGGGTGTGACCTGTACGAAAGAATAACAAGCATGAGGCAGGACGCGTAACCCGTTGTTCGGCGAGTGATCAAACAGGGTCGGCGTTTGGATATCAGGGCGTGACAGGGCTATGAGCATTTCATATGCCATGCAGACCGGCGTGAGCGGTCTGCGGGCGAATTCGACGGCGGTGGGCCGGATTTCGGAGAACATCGCCAACGCCAACACCGACGGCTACCGGCGCAGCTTCGTGCAGATGGTCACCACCAGTACGCTGAGCCAGAACGGCACGGTGGCGCCTTCGGGCGTGCGCGCGGTGCAGGGCTCCGAGATCTCGACCGAAGGCGCGCTGCGCGCCACCGACCAAGCAACCGACTTGGCAATCGGCGGGCCGGGCTTCTTCGTGGTCTCCAAGCAGCCGAACGAGACCAACGAGGCGAACTTCATGCTGACCCGGGCAGGCTCCTTCCTGCCCGACGAGAACGGCAACCTGCGCAACGCCGCGGGCTATTACCTCGCGGGCTTCCCGTACGATCAAACCGCGAGCCTCGGAATGATTGATCGCAACCAGTTCGGCGATCTCAAGACCGTCAATCTGGGCAGCCTGTCGCAGACCGGCTCGCCCACCGGCGCGATGACGATCAGC
>NZ_LWGH01001122.1:0-1268 GCF_001635395.1 Sulfitobacter sp. HI0129
CACCGGGATCATTGCCTTCCAGTTGCGGGTGTTCCTGCCGCATGGGGACGGGATCGACACGGGAAGCATTCTGGCCCGGATCGTGGGGCAGGAAGCCGCCATGACGTCAGAACAAGCCGCCTGAAAAGTCAAAGCGGGCTTTCGGTCGGGCGTCGCGGATCGGGGTTTGCCCGGGCTGCGCTTTCCGGGCGCGGGCAGACCAATGCCACGCCCGGCCCCCCAAATTCAGACAAGAGGACAGACCCATGACCAATCCCCAGATCGACTATGCCGCAATGGCGGCTCAGTGGCGTGTAGAGCGCGAAACCACCTTGAAGGCATCCAGAGTGGAGCTGCTCGCGCAGCTACGTGCGCTTGGCATCAGCGAGGTCGCTGTCGAATACGAAGGCTATGGCGACTCCGGCAATGTCGAGGATGTGACGGTGCAGCCTGCAGAGGTCAACCTGCCGGAGCCGCTTGCCACAAAGGTTGGCGACTTCTCCTGGTCGCTCGCCTATCACCATCACCCGGGGTTCGAGAACAACGAGGGCGGCTACGGCACGCTGTCCTGGGACATAGCACTAGACAGCATCACCCTCGATCACGCGGACCGCTATGTCGAATGCTCGCACAGCTATGACGAGGGGCTGTGAGATGGCCCATCCGCTTCATCATGCCGAAAGCTCTGCCCGGAAATTCGGCGGGGTGCCATCTGACTATCAGTCTGTGCACGATTGGTTTGACGCCTCGAAAGAGCACCTCGCGCTCTTCACGCACCGAGCCATGCGCCACCACGCTCAAGGCCTTTTTGAGGCCGAACGTGTCTTCGGCTTGACCCTGACCAATAGCGCAGGTCGGGACATTCCCCTGCGCTGGATCGGCGAGCAGCATATCCGTGAAGACTGCCAGGGCCGCATTCCGAGCATGGCGGACTGGCTGCGACGGATCCAGCCTGAGCCATGGATGGCCAATGGCCATATCGACCGGCATTCTGGCGATGAGCCCTGCGGCGACCCAAGGGTTGCCTGGGCCTCCGAGGTCGCCGCCGGAAGAACGGTTCTTGGCCTGAAGGATTGGATGGCGGCGCGCGCGACGCAAGCCACGCAAGGTGCCTGACAGATCTCGGTCGTTTGCCAAACGAATGCTGCATGGAAGCCCGGTTGGACGACCGGGCTTCTTGCGTCGTTTCCCCACCATTCTTCGTAAGGAGGACCCCATGACACTCGATGACATCAAGGCGGCCGTCGATGCCGGCCAGACAGTGCATTGGGCCAATACCGGCTACATTG
>NZ_LWGH01001123.1:0-1367 GCF_001635395.1 Sulfitobacter sp. HI0129
GCGAAGGGCACCGCCACCGGGATCATCCGGCGGCCCGCATCGCGCAGGTCCGGAAGCTCGGTCGCGTCGGCGCCTTCCATGCTGGCTTTCACCGCTTCGAGGTGAACCTGAAGGTAGACGCAGAAGTAGAACAGGAGCGCCGGAACCGCCGCCGCGATGGCCACGGTGGCATAGGGAACGGCCAGAAACTCGGCCATGAGAAAGCCGGTGGCGGCCATGACCGGGGGCAGGACGAGGCCGCCGGTGGAGGCGACTGCCTCGACCGCGCCGGCCCGTTCGGGCGAATATCCGACCTTGCGCATCATCGGGATGGTGAGCATCCCGGTGGTGGCCACGTTGGCCGAGGCGCTGCCCGAGAGCGAGCCAAAGAGCGCGCTGGACATGATCGCGACCTTGGCGGGTCCGCCCTTGCGGCGGCCCATCAGGGCGAAGGCGAAGTCAGAGATCGCATCGCCGCCACCGACCAGGAACAGTACCTGTCCGAAGACCACGAAACTGGTGACGATGGTGGCCGCGACATAGACCGGCGTGCCGAAGATCGCCCCGGTTCCGAGATAGTTATAGGTGACGAGCCGGTCCCAGCGGATCACGCGGGTTTCGAACATGCCCGACAGGTAGTGACCGAAATAGGCGTATCCGAGCGCCAGAAGGCCGACGCTAACCATGGTCCAGCCGACATGGCGGCGTGCCACTTCGAGAAGCAGGACGATACCGATCACGCTGACGATCACCTTGTCGGTGGTGATGAGGCCAAGGCTGCGGACGATTTCGTCGTAATTCAGAAAGATGTAACCCCCGACGATCAGCGCCAGAACGGCCCCGATTATGTCATACCAGGGCGGCGTTTCGCGGACCTGGGACTTGGAGAAGGGTTTGACCAGGAACGAGATCGCGACGCAGATCGCGATGAACAGCGTCAGGTATTGTTCCTTGTATATGATGATGCCGAAGCGCGGCAGCAGCTGAAGCGAATAGATCAGCGCCGCGATGGGCAGGATGATAGCAAGGACCTCGTAGACGTAGCGATACGGGCGTTTCAGAACCCTGTTGTTTTCTTGCACGGGTGTCTGGCCTCCGGTTGGCGTGTGGACTCTTACAGGGAGGATCGCCCCGGCCGCCTTCACCGGGCCGGAGCGATCCGTTACTGTGTCGCCCCGGGACGTGGCCCGGCGCATCATGGGTTATTTCGCCGAAATCTCAGCCTGACGGGCTTCGAGCTCGTCGGTCCACACGCCCTTGGACTTGAAGAATTCAATGGCGGCCGGGTGGAACGGGACCACGACGGCGGTGTCGGCAAACCGATCCGGCGTCCAGGTCGCGAGCGACGGGTGAATGGCCTTCAGCTCTTCGGAATGCTCCCACAGGGT
>NZ_LWGH01001124.1:0-28659 GCF_001635395.1 Sulfitobacter sp. HI0129
CCGACAAGCCCAAGGGCCGGGGCGGGCGTGGCCGTGGTCGCGGCGGCAGACCGGGCGGCGGTCGTCCCGGTGGCGGGGGCGGCGACGGCGCACAGGGCGCGGGCGGCAAGCCCGGCGGTGGCCGCAAGCGTCGCCGCGGTGGTGGTGGCCGCAGGCCGGGCGGTCAGCAGGCTGCTTAAGCCTTACATGAAGACATCGGATCGGGCCCCGGCATAGGGTGGCCCGATCCAGCGGCGTGCTTCCCCGCAGGATGGGAGGGCACGCGCATCGCATTGACATCCGGCGCTTTCCCCGCGCTTCTGTCGGGATGGAGCGCAAGACGCATATGGATGCCTTCGGCGCGGCGGCGCTCATCGCCTTCGCCCTGCATCTCGCGTTCAATCAGGTCGTCATCAAGGTCACGAACGAAGGGTTCAACCCGGTCTTCGCCGCCGGTGCCCGGTCCGCCGGGGCCGTTCTGGTGCTGCTGCTCTGGATGTGGCTGCGTGGCATCCCCGTGGGTATCCCGCGCGCGGCATGGGGCGCGGGCCTCGCGGCGGGGGTTTTGTTCGCGCTGGAGTTCTTCTGCCTTTTCCTAGCGCTTGACCTCACGAGTGTCTCGCGTGCCTCGGTGATCTTCTATTCCATGCCTGTCTGGCTGGCGCTCGCCGCGCATTTCCTTCTGCCGGGGGAGCGGGTTTCAGGCCTGCGCGGGCTGGGGCTTTTACTGGCCATGGCGGGTGTTGCACTGGCGCTGAGCGACCGGAGTGGCGCCGCCGTAAGCTGGGCGGGCGATCTGCTGGCGCTCGCCGCGGCGCTGTGCTGGGCGGCCATCGCGCTGTCGGTCCGGCTGACGCGGCTGGTCACGATCCCGCCGGCGCAGCAGCTGATCTGCCAGGTCGGGGTTTCCGCGCCGCTGCTGCTCCTCGCCGCACCCGCCTTCGGGCCGCTGCTGCGCGAGGTGGAGGTGATCCACGTGGCCGCGCTGGGCTTTCAGACGGTGGCGGTTGCGAGCCTCGGATTCCTGGCGTGGTTCTGGCTGATGACGATCTATCCCGCCGCCTCGGTCGCCTCTTTCAGCTTCCTGTCGCCGGTGTTTTCCGTGCTGCTCGGCTGGCTTTTGCTGTCCGAGAACGTGGCCCCGTCGGTCTGGGCGGCGCTGGTGCTGGTGGCGGCGGGGATCTATCTCATCAACCGCAGACCCCGGATCGCGGCGGCGGGATAGAGTATTTGTGAAAGGGTGAAGGGGCGCGCGGCCCCTCCCTTAGGTGCCGCAGAAGGTGGCGGGAACGATTTCATCCTCGCGCGGTGGGCGCGCGAGGTCCGGATCGCTGGCCTCATAAGGCGTCGCTAGGGCTTTCATCAGCCGTTCGAACGGTGCCATGTCGCCCGCGACGGCGGCTTCGATCATCTGTTCCATCCGGTGGTTGCGGGGAATGATCGCGGGGTTCACCCGGTTCATCAGCGCTTCGGGATCGGGTTCCGCCTCAATCCGGTCGGCGTGATCCCGTGACCAGGCATCGAATGCCTCCCGGTCGGTGAACTGATCGCGCGCCGTACCCTCGCCCAAAGCACGGAAGGTATTGGTGAAATCCGCCCCATCCGTCTGCATCAGGGTGAGCAGGCGCTGGATGAGGTCGAGATCGCCCTCACGCGGTGTGGTGATGCCGATCTTGGCCGCGAAGCGCTGCAGCCATGCAGACTCCAGCCGTTTGGGCATCTCATGCAGGATCGCCGTGGCATCTTCCACCGCGGCTTGCGGGTCGTCCAGCTGCGCAATCAGCGCGGTCGCCAGTTGCGCCATGTTCCAGACCGCGATGTCGGGCTGGGCCCCGTAGGCATAGCGGCCCTGCCGGTCGATGGAGGAATAGACCCGCCCGTTATGAAAGGCATCCATGAAGGCGCAGGGCCCATAGTCGATCGTTTCCCCGGCGATGGAGCAATTGTCGGTGTTCATCACGCCGTGGATGAAGCCCAGCGACAGCCAATGCGCCACCAGATCGGCCTGCGCCTCGCTTACTGCCTTCAGCAGGTCGAGCGGACCTTTGGCATCGGGATAGTGGCGCGCGATGGCATAATCCGTGAGGGTGCGCAGCGCCTCTTTCTCCTTGCGGTGGGCGAAAACCTGAAAGGTGCCGACCCGCAGATGGCTGCGAGCCACCCGGGTGAGGACCGCACCGGGCAGGGCGCCCGCCTCGCGAAAGATCGCCTCTCCGGTGGCGACGGCGGCGAGGGCGCGGGTGGTGCGCACGCCCATGGCCCGCATCGCCTCCGATATCACGTATTCGCGCAGCACCGGACCCAGCCATGCGCGACCGTCGCCCATGCGCGAATAGGGCGTGGGGCCGGAGCCTTTGAGCTGGATGTCCCGGCGGCCGCCGTCTTGCATGCGTACTTCGCCCAAAAGGATGGCGCGGCCGTCGCCCAGCTGCGGATTGAAATTGCCGAACTGGTGCCCGGCGTAAAGCTGCGCCAGCGGGGCGGCACCTTCGGGCACTTCGTTGCCCGAGTAGATCGCCGCCAGCGTGCTGTCCTCCGCCTTTGGCAGGCCGAGTTCTGCCGCGAGGCCGTGGTTGAAGGCCAGAAGCCGGGGCGCGCGGACCGGGGTCGGTTCGATCCGCGTGTAAAAACCCTCTGGCAGGGTGGCATAGGTGTTGTCGAAGGGGGCTGCATAACTCATGCCCCAGATATAGGGGCGGCCCGGCGGTTCTGCCAGTTCGCAGTGCGCGCTTGTCAGAGCTTGCGCGACATCAGCAGCCGCCCCTCGCGGTGCGTGAAGCCCGACCGGCGGTAAAGGGCGATGGCGGTTTCATTGTCCGCCGCCACTTCGAGGTGGATCGCCTTCAGCCCGCCCGCGGCCAGCGCACGGGGCAGGGCGATGAGCGCTTCGGAGGCGATGCCGCGCCCGCGCACGCCGGGGCGCACGAAGATCTCGTCGACGAAGGCGTCGAGACCGCCGTATTCCACCGACCAGCCGAAGGTGATCACCACGTAGCCGATGGGCGCGCGGGGCGGGCCGATGAGGTAGGCGGCACCATGGGGGATGCCCTCCAGCAGGGGGGCGAGGCCTGCGCGGCGCGCCTCATCGCTCATGATAATCCCGGCCTCTGCGTGAAATGCCGTGACAAGGGCCACGAGCCTGTCGAGATGCTCAGGCGCTGCAAGGGTGATTGCCGCGCTCATAGCCGGGCGAGCCTTCGGGTCAGCAGGTCAAAGAAGCCGTCCGCGTCGATATCACCCACGAAGGTGGCGTTGGGCGCACGGTCGGTAACCCGCCACCAGTCGGCGACTGTCATTCCCATAGTGAGTTCCGAAGTCGTCTCGATCTCCACGTTGATGTGGCGGCCCGAGAAGAGATCGGGCGAAATGAGATAGGCCGTCACGCAGGGATCATGCAGCGGTGCGCCTTCGGAGCCGTATTTCTCCTTGTCGAACCGCTCGAAAAAGTCGGTCATCTGCGCCACGGCAAGCCCCACGGGGGTGTCCAGCGCGCGGAAGGCATCGTTGCGCGGCTTGGTCACGAGCGCCTTGTGCGTCACATCGAGCGGCATCACCACGAGGGGCGCGCCGCAGCGGAAGACGGCATCGGCGGCCTGCGGGTCGACGTAGATGTTGAACTCGGCCGCCGGGGTGATGTTGCCGCCCTCGAAATAGCCGCCGCCCATCAGGACGATCTCGGCGATGCGTTCCGCGATGTCGGGCGCGCGCTGGAGCGCTGTCGCGATATTGGTGAGCGGACCGAGAGGGCAGAGCGTCACGCTGCCCGGGGGATGTTGGCGCAGGGTCGCGATGATGAAGTCCACCGCGTGGCCTTCGGCCAGCGCCATGGTGGGTTCGGGCAGGCTGGGGCCATCCAGCCCGGTCTTGCCATGGACATGTTCGGCGGTCACCAGCGCGCGGCCAAGGGGCCGGTCGCAGCCGGCAAAGACGGGCATATCGGATCGGCCCGCCAGTTCGCAGACGATGCGGGCATTGCGCGCGGTCAGTTCCAGCGGCACGTTGCCCGCGACGCAGGTGATCCCCAGCACCTCGATCTCTTCGGGGCTGGCCAGTGCCAGCAGGATGGCCACGGCATCGTCCTGCCCGGGGTCGGTGTCGATGATGATCTTGCGCGGGGTCATATGCTGTCCTGTCGTTGGGCGGAGCCTTGCCGCATGGGGGGTGGCTTGTCCAGCCGCTCTGCCCGCGCGGGGCGGGGTCAGCCGCGTTCCGCTGCCTTTTCCGCGTCCCAGAGCGCGTCCATCTCTTCGAGCGTGCTGTCCTGCGGTGTCTTGCTCAACCGCGCCAGCCGCGCCTCCACCCCTTCGAACCGGCGGGTGAACTTGGCGTTGGCGCGGCGCAGCGCCGCTTCGGGTTCGACACCCAGATGCCGCCCGAGGTTGGCCATCACGAAGAGCAGGTCGCCGAACTCTTCCTCCACCTCCGCGTGGGACAGGCTGTCGCGCGCCTCGACGAGTTCGGCGGCCTCTTCGGCGATCTTGTCGATCACGTGGTCGGTCGCGGGCCAGTCGAAGCCCACGCGGGCGGCGCGCTTTTGCAGCTTGTAGGCGCGCAGAAGGGCAGGCAGCCCCACGGCCACCCCGTCCAGCGTGCCGCCCTGAGCCTTGTCCGCGCGTTCGGCGGCCTTGATCGCCTCCCAGTCGCGGGTCTGCTGTTCGGCGGACTTGTCGCGGCTTTCATCGCCGAAGACATGCGGATGCCGGGCGATCATCTTGTCCGAAATCGCTTCGGCCACCGACTGGAAGGAGAACAGGTTGCGCTCCTCGCCCATGGCGGTGTGATAGACCGTCTGCAACAGCAGATCGCCCAACTCCCCTTCGAGGTCCGGCCAGTCGCGGCGTTCGATGGCGTCGGCGACCTCATAGGCTTCTTCGATCGTGTAGGGGGCGATGCTGTCGAAGTCCTGTTCGATATCCCACGGGCAGCCGGTTTCAGGATCCCGCAGGCGGCGCATGATGGCGAGCAGTCGTTCTATTCCCGGCTTTTGATCAAAAATCGGGTCCTGTGGCATTGCGGCCTCCGCGGCTTCGGTGTCAGATGCGACCTGACCAAACCCCGGCCAAGGAGTCCAGACGTGCCCATCGTGAACCGCATAGCCGCTTTTGCGCCCGACATGAAAGCCTGGCGGCGGCATTTGCATACCATACCGGAACTGGGCAACGACCTGCCGAAGACGGCCGCCTTTGTCGCCGAACGCCTGCGCGAATTCGGCGTGGACGAGCTGCACGAAGGTTTCGCGCAATCCGGCATGGTGGCTATCCTGAACGGGCAGGGCGACGGACCGACCATCGGACTGCGCGCGGATATGGACGCGCTGCCCATCGCTGAGGCGACCGGCGCCGACCATGCGAGCGGCCATCCGGGCAAGATGCATGCCTGCGGACATGACGGCCACACCACCATGCTGCTGGGCGCCGCGCGCTACCTTGCCGAGACGCGCAATTTCCGCGGCCGGGTGGCGCTGATCTTCCAGCCCGCCGAGGAAACCGGCGGCGGGGCGGAGGCGATGGTGGCCGAAGGCATCATGGAGCGTTTCGACATCGCGGAAGTCTATGCCCTGCACAACGCCCCGAACCTCCCACTGGGCGGGTTCTTCACCACGCCGGGGCCGATCATGGCCGCGGTCGATACCTTCCATATCCATGTCACAGGCCACGGCGGTCACGGCGCCAGCCCGCATGAGACACGCGATCCTATCGTGGCGGCCTGCGGCATGGCACAGGCGATCCAGACGATCGTCAGCCGAAACCACAAGGCCACGCAGGAACTGGTGGTCTCGGTCACCCAGATCCACACCGGTTCGGCGGATAACGTGATCCCGGAAACCGCCTATATCAACGGCACGGTGCGCAGCTTTGACAAGGACGTGCAGGCCATGGTCATGCGTCGTCTGCAGCAGATCGTGGACGGGCAGGCCGCCAGCTATGACGTATCGGCGGAACTGATTTACGAGGTCGGGTATCCCGCGACGATCAACGCGGCCGAGCAGACCCGCTTCGCAGCCGAGGCCGCCCGGGATGTGGCCGGGGCCGAAGCGGTGGACGATGCCGTCGAAAGCGTCATGGGAGCCGAGGATTTCAGCTATATGCTGGAGCGCCGCCCGGGGGCCTATCTATTCCTCGGGCAGGGGGACGGGGCCGGGCTGCACCATCCGGAATATGATTTCAACGATGAGGTCGCCCCGGTGGGCGCGTCCTTCTTTGCGCGGATCGTGGAACGCGCCCAGCCCGTGGGAGGCAAGTGATGGGACTGGAGGACGCCAAGAGCCAGGTGGATCAGGCCTTTACGCGCGAAGACCTCAAAGGCCCGAGTTTCGAGAATGCGTTCGGGGGTGCCACGTCTTTCCTGCGCCGCCGTTATACCAAGGATCTGACGGGTGTGGATATCGCCGTGACCGGCGTACCCTTCGATCAGGCGGTGACGAACCGGACCGGCACGCGGCTGGGCCCGCGCGCGATCCGCGAGGCGAGCAGCCTGCAGCCCTATGATCCGCCCTATGGCTGGGATTTCGACGTCCTGAGCGAATACGCCATCGCGGACTACGGCGATCTTGCCTTCGACTATGGCCATGTGAGCCGCTTTCCTGCCGCGCTGACGGACCATATCCGTGGCATCCTGGAGGCGGGCGCGGCCTCCGTCGTGCTGGGCGGGGATCATTACATCACCTTTCCGATCCTGAAGGCCTATGCGGAGAAACACGGCCCCATCAGCCTGCTCCAGTTCGACGCCCATTCCGACACTTGGGTGGACGATGACATGGACCGGATCGACCATGGCACGATGTTCTACAAGGCCGTGAAAAGCGGCATCGTCGATCCGGCGACCTCCGTTCAGGTGGGCATCCGCACGACCAACCCCGATACCATGGGGGTGACAACCATCGACGCGCGCGAAGTGCATGAAAAGGGACCGGCAGCGGCGGTGGAAAAGATCAAATCCGTTCTGGGGGACAGGCCCTGTTACCTGACCTTCGACATCGATGCGCTGGATCCGGCCTTTGCGCCCGGTACGGGCACGCCGGTCTGGGGCGGTCTGACCAGCGCGCAATGCGCGATCATGCTGCGGGACCTTGCGGGCATCAACATCCGTGGCGGCGATGTGGTGGAGGTTTCGCCCCCCTTCGACACGACGGGCGCCACCGCCATTGCCGGGGCGCATGTGGCGACGGAGATCCTGTGCCTGCTGGGCGCGCGGATGCGGGCCGGTAAATAGGGGCGAGCGGTCAAGCGTTGTTCAACCCCTTCGGCGTCGGATATCGTTGAAGCGCAGGGCATGAGTATTTGAGAAAGGGTGAAGACCATGGGGTGGATCATATGGGCCATGTTGGGAATAGCTCTGGCGATCGCGCTCTATGTGCGGTTTGCTCCGTCGGACGTCGCCTATTGGCATCGGCCCGTGACCGCAGGGGCGGATGCTGATGGGGAAGGCAGCGCGGTGCGTATCCTGCAGGGCGGCAGCGATCTGATGGCGCGGCTTGACCGTGAGATGCGGGCGCTCCCACGGACCCGCGTGCTGAGCGGCTCGCCCGAGGCCGGTCGCGTTACCTATGTCACCCGCAGCCGGGTCATGGGGTTTCCCGACTACACGACGCTGGAGCGGCGCCCCGATGGGGTGGCGCTGTATGGTCGGCTCAGGTTCGGGCGGTCAGATTTTGGCGTCAACGCCGCGCGGCTGGACCGGGTCATCGGGCAGGTCGAGGCGCGATGACAGGCACCCCTGCTGCACTTCGCGCCACATCGGCACGTTGAGCGACATCTGGCACTGGGCCATGAACATCCGCCCGTCCACCTGCATGCAGATCGTTTCGCCCAGTTCAACGCGTGCGCCGCTGCGGTCGGTGCAATAGCAATCGATCGTCCGGCCCGAGGGGGCCGTCACATCCGCCGCGACCGGGGCGACAGTGGCCATGAAAAGCATGGCGCAGAGGGTTTGGGCACTGCGTGGCATGGCGCGATCCTAGCATGCGCCGGGCCTTGACCAAAGTACTTCTATCAGCGACAGAACCGCATGATCCCCATGGACCGACTAGAACAGATCACCCGGCGCTTCCAGTTTCTGGAGGCCTCCATGGCGTCGGGCTCCGACGGGGGCGATTACGCGGCCCTTGCCCGGGAATATGCCGAGTTGCGACCCGTGGTCGAGCAGATCGACGCCTATCGTCAGCTTCTGGACGATATGGCGGAGGCCAAGGCCTTGCTGAAAGATCCGGAGATGGCCGAGCTTGCGCAGGAGGAGCTGCCCCGCCTGAAATCGGCCCTGCCGGAAGCCGAGGCGGCGCTGCAGCTTGCACTGCTCCCACGCGACGCCGCCGATGCGAAGCCTGCGATGCTGGAAATCCGCCCCGGCACCGGCGGGGAGGAAGCGGCGCTTTTCGCAGCAGACCTTCTGCGCATGTACCAGCGCTATGCCGAACTGCGCGGCTGGGGGTTCGACCTGATCGAACAGCAGCTGACCGAACTGGGCGGGGTGAAGGAAATCGTGGCCCATGTGACGGGTCAGAACGTCTTTGCCCGGCTGAAATTCGAAAGCGGCGTGCACCGGGTGCAGCGGGTGCCCGCAACCGAGAGCGGCGGACGCATCCACACCTCCGCCGCCACCGTGGCGGTCCTGCCGGAGGCGCAGGACGTCGATATCCAGATCGATCCCGCCGACCTGCGGATTGACACCATGCGGTCGTCGGGCGCGGGCGGCCAGCACGTGAACACGACCGATTCCGCCGTGCGCATCACCCATCTGCCCACCGGCATCGTCGTGACCTCTTCGGAAAAGTCGCAGCATCGCAACCGCGACAAGGCGATGCAGGTGCTGAAGGCCCGGCTGCATGACATGGAACGCGGCCGGATGGATGACGCGCGTTCCGCCGACCGGGCGGCGCAGGTGGGATCGGGCGACCGCTCTGAACGGATCCGGACCTATAACTTTCCCCAAGGCCGCATGACCGATCACCGGATCAACCTCACGCTCTATCGGCTCGATGCGGTCATGCAGGGCGATCTGGACGAGATCATTGACGCGCTCACGGCGGATGCCCAGGCCCGCGCCCTGGCCGAGATGAACGCGTGAGCGCGCCCACCGCCGCGCAGGCCATGGCGGCGGCGGCCGCGCGGCTGCGCGCGGCTGGCGTGCCTGACCCGGCGCGGGATGCGCGCATCCTGCTGGCGCATGCCGCTTCGGTCGATGCCGCGCGCGTGACATTGATCGCACCCGAGGAAATTGCCCCGGAAATCGCCGAGCGCTACGAACACCTCGTGGCCCTGCGTGCGGTGCGGGTGCCCGTGTCGCAGCTTGTGGGGCGGCGCGCCTTCTACGGGCGGGATTTCGAGATCAGCCGCGACGTGCTGGACCCGCGACCGGAAACCGAAACGCTGATCGAACTTGCCCTCTCAGAGCCTTTCGCCCGTGTGCTCGACCTTGGCACCGGATCGGGGTGCATCCTCGTGAGCCTTCTGGCCGAACGCCCATCGGCCACCGGGGTGGGCGCGGACCTGTCGGAGGCCGCTTGCCTTCAGGCCAGCGCCAATGCGGTACGCCACGCCATCGCCGACCGCGCCTCGATCATCCGCTCGGACTGGTTCGGGCAGGTGGAGGGCCGGTTCGACCTGATCGTGTCGAATCCCCCCTATCTCGCCCAGGAGGAGATGGCCGGGGTCGCGCCGGAATTGCGCGATCACGAACCCGAAATGGCGCTGACCGATGGTGCCGACGGGCTGAGCGCCTACCGAGTCATCGCCTCCGAAGCGCAGGGCTATCTGACCGCGACGGGCCGCGTTCTGGTGGAAATCGGCGCCACCCAGGGCGCTTCGGTGGCCGCGCTGTTCCGGCAGGCGGGCTGGGGCAGGGTACGGGTCGTGCAGGATCTCGATGGGCGCGACAGGGTCGTCTGGGCCGATACACCGGCCTGAAAACGCCTTTTGCGCCGTGAAACTGGCCCCGATTTGCAGTTTGCGCTTGCTCAACGCGCGATCCCGTGCTTATTCAAGGGTGTTGCAGCGGTGGATGCCCCCAAAGGCGGTCCCGCGCGGCGTCAAGCCCAACATCTCGCATCACCGGGTCTGTCAGATGGCAGCGACTTGCCTCCCGGACAATACGAACCACAGCACCGAAGGCTGAAATCACTTCATGAAATCTTCCAGATCCCGATCCCGGTCGAAGAACAACCGTAACCGCCAGAATCAGGGGGGCGGCAATGTCGTCAACCGTGTGTTCGACAGTTCCGGCCCGGAAGGAAAGGTGCGTGGCACGCCACAGCAGGTCATCGAGAAATACAATCAGCTGGCGCGGGATGCCCAGCTGAGCAACGACCGCGTGGCGATGGAAAACTTTCAGCAGCACGCCGAACATTATCTGCGCCTGCTGAGCGAGGCCCAGCGCGAGATTGATCAGCGCCGGGAGGAACAGGAACGCCAGAACCGGGAACGTCAGGCCGAACGCGACCGTGATCGCGCCGAGCGGCAGGAACGGGAATCGAACGGCTCCTCGGGCGGCGACGGTCAGGGCAACCAGTCCTCCGGCGGCGGCAATCAGGGCGGCGACCGCAATGGCGGGCAGGATGGCGACCGGGGCAACCGGTCGAACGACGGCGGACGGGACCGACAGGACGATGGCGGACAGGACGATGTTCAGGACGGCAGCACCCTTGTCGAAACACCCGAAATGAAGCCGAAGGCCAAGCGCGCGCCCCGGCGCAAGCCGAAGCCCGAAGAGGCCGGCGGTTCTTCGCAGGATACGTCGGGCGGCGATCAGCCCGGCGAAGGCGCTTCGGAACCCGCACCCGAAAAGCCCCGCCGCAAGCGCAAGCCGCAGGGCGGGGGCGACGGCCAGAACGAAGCGGCAGAATGACCCCGGGGGCCTCGCGATAGCGGGGCCTTTGCGATTCGTGGTGGAGCCTACGGTGAAGACTCTTGTAAGTGTGACGCCGCAGTAGGCTAAGGCTTCGAGGAAAATATTTGTGAGCCTGCCCTCAACGTCCGCCGCGCGGACGGAGCTGCCGCTCTTTTTCGGCATCGCTGGGCCAGATCATCCTGCATTGACGATCAGCGTTACCCCTGCAACCGCGCAAATTGCGCCGATCCAAGCTAAGCCGGGAGGGCGTGCTTTGCCCAGAACCCAGATCAGGGGCAAAATGATCAGAGGAGTCGTCGCGGCGAGTGTGGAGACGACGCCAACCGGACCACTGCTCAGGGCGTAGAGTTGCAAAGTCATTCCCAGCCCGGTGCCAATTGCTGCGCTCAAAAACACCTGACCAACGACCGGTTTCGGCATTGACCCAATCTGCGCTTTCCTTTCCGCAGACAGGACCACAGGTAGCAGCAGACTGAGCGATCCGGCCAGAGATCGAATGAATGTCGCCGAAACCAGATCCGCTCCGTCAAGCATGACGGGCGCTGCGATAAGGACGCTTCCTGCCTGTGAAAGTGCGGATGCCAAGCCAAAAAGGACGCCGCCAGTCACGTTGCTTCTTTCCCCCGAGAAACGCGTTAGCGCAGCGAAGTTACGCGAAAAAATAGCTAAGACGAGACCGCCAAACACGATGGCAGTGCCGAAAAGAGCAAGTTCACTGACGACCTGCCCCAAAATCACAAATCCAAGAACCAACGCAAAAGGCGCAGTGGTCGTGTTCAACAAGGATTGAAGGGCCGGTCCAATACGCGCCAATGACGCGTAGCGCAGTGTATCCGCAAGAAAGACGCCTAGAATGCCCGACAAAACCAGCAACGAGATATCTGTTAAGCTGAGCGAGGTGTCGAAACCCGAGGTAAGGGCCAGTACGGCAAAGCCGACTGCGACTAACGACATTCGCAAAAAACTGAAAACTATCGCGCCCAATGTCCGGGCCGCATCGTAGGCAAGAAGACTTGAAATCGCGAAACAGGCAGCCGTTCCGATAGCTGCAAATATCCAGAGTGATGTCAAAAAACGCGCGCCCTAATTTTTCAGGTCAGGACAAGCGTTGGAGTTCAACCTAACCTGAGGTCAAGCATATTCTCGCTTTCTAACGATACCACTCCACGACTGTGAGCTTGGTATCGCTCACCTGCACAACGAAGTGCGACGGGCTGGCCCGATAGCTGGGCCTTTTACTTTTCGGGGGAGCGGCCCACGCCTTGCCCCATCCGCGGCGCAAGCTCGCGCGCCAATGCGCAGAAACCTTCGAGCGTGATCTGCTCCGCCCGGTCGGTGGGTGTGAGGCCTGCGGCACGAAGGTGGTCCTCGATATCCGGGGTCAGCGATTTGAGCGCGGAGCGTAGCATCTTGCGCCGCTGGTTGAAGGCGGCTGCCACCACGCGCGACAGCACCTGCGCATCCGCCGGAAAGCGCGGCTCCGGCAGGGCCTTGAGGTGGACGACGCTGGAGGACACCTTGGGCGGCGGCGTGAAGGCCCCCGGGGGCAGTTGCATGACGATACGCGCCTCGCTGCGCCACTGGGCGAGGATGGCGAGCCTGCCGTACGCCTTGCTGCCGGGCTGTGCGACGATGCGTTCGGCCACTTCGCGCTGGAACATCAGCGTCAGGCTTTCCCAGAACGGGGGCCACTCTGCAGGGGTCAGCCAGCGCACCAGCAGTTCGGTGCCGATGTTGTAGGGCAGGTTGGCCGCGACCCGGATGGGCGGGGCAAGATAGCCGAGCGGGTCGATCTCCAACGCGTCGCCTTCGACGACCTGCAGGCGCGCGGGATAGGCCTCCGCGATTTCGGTGAGGGCGGGAATGCAGCGTGGGTCTTTTTCGATCGCAAGCACCCGGCGCGCCCCTTCGGACAGCAGCCCCCGCGTCAGACCGCCGGGGCCGGGGCCGATCTCCAGCACGTCGCACTCGGAAAGGTCACCGACCTGTCGGGCGATCTTGGCCGTCAGGTTGAGGTCCAGCAGGAAGTTCTGCCCCAGCGCCTTGCGCGCGGAAAGGCCGTGCCGGGCGATCACCTCCCGCAGGGGCGGCAGATCGTCGATGGCACTCATGCCGTGCCCATCCGGTGGGCGAGGCGGATCGCCTCCACCATGCTTGTCGGATTGGCGATGCCGCGCCCGGCAATGTCGAAGGCTGTCCCGTGGTCGGGGGAGGTCCGGACGAAGGGCAGCCCCAGAGTGACATTCACGCCCCGGTCGAAATCGAGCGTCTTGATCGGGATGAGAGCCTGATCGTGGTACATGCAGATCGCGGCATCATAGCGCGCGCGCGCGGCGGCGTGGAACATTGTATCCGCAGGCAGGGGGCCCGAAAGATCGAAGCCCTCGCCGCGCATTTCGGTCAGCAGCGGGCCGATCCAGTCGAGTTCCTGCCGACCCATGGCGCCGCCCTCACCGGCATGGGGGTTCAACCCCGCTACCGCGAGGCGGGGCGCGCAAAGGCCGAAGTGACTCTTCAATCCGGCTTCGACGATCTCGATCACCTTTCGCAGCCGCTGGGACGTCAGTGCCGCTGGCACCTCCTCCAGCGCGATGTGGATGGTTGTGGGTACGACGCGCAGCAATTCGGACGCGAGCATCATCACGACATCCTCCACCCCCGCGAGATGGGCGAGATATTCGGTATGGCCGGGATGCGCGAAAGCGGCGCCGTCGATCAACGCCTTCTTGTGAATAGGTGCCGTGCAAAGCGCGCATGCCGCCCCGCTGCGGACGAGTGCGACCCCCTTGTCTATGGCGGCGATGACATGCGGCGCATGCGCGGCATCAGGCTGCCCCGGTTGGGCGGGGGGGCCGAAATCCATCGGCAGAACAGGTAAGGCGTCGGGCGAAGGGCTTGCGGCCTCTGCCGGATCAGTCACGAGACGGTGCGGAATATCCTGCGGCAGATGCCGCGGATCCCCGAGCCAGAGCATTGGCAGTTCCGCGGCCAAAATTGCCCAGGCGCGCGCTGCGACCTCGGGGCCGATGCCCGCCGGTTCGCCGCAGGACAGGACGACCGGCAGCGACGGACCTGTGGTCATTGCCGTGAAATGCGGGCGTCGGCGCGCAGTTGTTCCAGCAGCTGGTCGGAGTAGCCCTGCAACTGGTTTTGCCGCAGCGCCCCCACCACCTGATCCCGGTCAGCCTCCTGATTCACGGCTGCCGTCCGGCTGCAGAGCATCAGAAAGACCAGCGTACGCCCGTCGCTCCCCGTGAGGGCCGTCGATACTTCGCCGGGATCGAGCTTTGCCAGTTCGATCGCGATATCCTGCGGGATCTCTGCCGGGGCCTTCGTGACGCGGCTCAGCACCTGTTCGGGCTGTCCCTTGGCCACGCCATAGAGGTCATCGCAACGGTCGACTTGCGTACGGATCTCCGCCGCCCGGGCCAAGGCCTCGGGGCTGCGACCGCCGGGGATGTAATAGGCGGCATAATCGATGGCGGAATATTCACGCCGCGGGCGGCCGGTTTCCTCGATGTCGCGCAACTGGAACAGCGCGATGCCGCCCGGGATCGGCAGCGGTGCGGTGACTTCTCCGGGGGCCAGCGCCATGATCAGCGGCTGAATGGCGGGCGGAAGCTGCTCAACCGGGGTCCAGGGCAGGCGACCGCCCTGATCGCGCGACGGCGTGGCCGAATACTGCCGCGCAAAGGCGGAAAACTGATCCACCGATCTGGTCTGGGAAATGCGCTCCGCGATCCGGGCGGCCTCTGCGGCACGGGGGGGCGGGGCGGGGATGATGATCTCCGACAACAGGACGCGCAAACCACCGCTGGTGCCGGCGGATCCCAGCGCACGGTCGATGTCGGCATCCGAAATCTGGACGCGCGGGCCATAGCGCGCGCGGATCAGATCGCGCCACGCAAGGTTGATGAGCACGAAGTCCCTGAAAGTCTCCTCCGCCACGCCGGCCTGCGCCAGTGCGGCGACGAATTCCTGCCGGGAAAGATCGGCGCGGCTGGCGAATTCTTCCAAGCCTGCATTGATCTGCTCATCCGTCAGCGAAATACCCGCCTCGGCGGCGGCCGCGGCGCGAAGGCGGTCGTCGATCAGTGCCTCGATCGCGGCTTCGCGGGTGGCATTGGGTGCGTTCAGCACCTGCAGGAACCGCTGGCGCTGTTGCACTTCGAATTCGGTCACCAGCGCGTCGTTGACCTGGGCGACCGGGGCAAAGAGATTCTGGGCCGTCACGGACCCTGCCATCAGGACAGGCCCGGAGACCAGACAGGCAAGCAGCATCGCCCGGCCAAGGAATCGTGAGATTATTTCGCGCATGACCGTACCAGTCTTTCCGTTTCGGTTGAGGCCGAGAACCCGCGCAGGCCGATGTTCAGCCCAAGGCTCGTAGTGGGTTCGAGGCTCGTTGAGGTGGTATAGCGCCGGCGTACAGAAAGGTCGACCGAGACGCATTCGTTATTGTAGCTGAGGCCGAGGGCGGCGTTGGCAGCGCGGCTGTCGGCCACGTCATAGCGCAGGTCGGCCGCCGCGGCCCAGTGGCGGCTGATGTCATAGGTGGCATCGAGGCTCACCTCCGAGACCTCCTCGAAGCGGTCCTCCGCCGGGTCGATCCCGAGCCATAGGAAGCTGCCGCCGAGGCTGCCGCGCGGGAAAGTCCAGTCGCCGCGCAATTCCGCCTTTGCAAAATCGAAATCCTCGTCGAAGAGGCCTCGGCCGGTCACCGCCAGCCCCCCGGCGCTGGCGATCTGGGCCGCGAGCAGAAAGTCCGATCGCGGCCCGTCGAGCCCCGATGTCACGGTAAAGGCAGGGTCCGCGTCTTCGCGCAGGACCTGACCCAGCACCACATGGGTTTCGAAGGCCCCCGGAACGGAGCGCGCCCAGTTGACGCCGAGCGCGACGGTGCCCTTGCGTTCGCGCCGGTCGGGCGCGGGGAAACGGGACAAGGCGAGCAGATTGCCTTCGTCGAATTCGACCCGCGTGCTTTCCTCGTTCGGGATCGCCAGCCTGCGGTTGCCGACCCACCCCAGCTGCACGACCGGCTCCAGCACCTGCGTCGCACCCGAGGCTTCGCGCCGGATGAGCGGATAGCGGAAGGCGAGTGCTGCCTGCGGGGCGATTTCGGAATGGTTCTGGTCGAAGGTGATATCCTGTGTGATGTCGAAGACGTTGAAGGTGGCCCCCGCGCGCAGGTCCGCCACAAGGCCCGAGCGGTGCACGAAGCGGCGGAGGTATTCCGCACGTCCGTTCAACCGCGCCACATCCCGCCCGTCGACGATAAGGTCCGGATCATTGCTGTCCCGGTCGAGGTCCGAATTGCGCCGGTGGCTGTGAACCTTCAGGCCAAAGCGCAGTTCGCCGCCCAGCCGCCGGGGAAAGAAGCGGCGCTCGTATTCGCCGTCCACCACCACGGTGGGCAGGGTATCGTTGACCTCCCCCTGGCGAAGGCTCTCGAAATTATAGAGGCTGCCGCGCAGATAGATGTCCCGGCGGGTCCGGCTGACGGTCAGTTCACTGGTCAGGCGGTCCTTGTCGGAATAGCCGTAATCCGCGAGGTATGAACGGTCGCTGACCGTCTCGATATCGAAATAAAGCTTGTAGTCGCGCGGCAGGTCGAAGGCGCCGGTGCCGAAGAGATAGGCGCGGGTATCGCCGGGCCGTTCGTCATCGTCGCTGAACGCGCCGTCGAACTGTATACGCCCGTTCACGAAAGCCTGCCGGTAGCGCAGTTCCAGCGTCTTCGTGCTCGACGAGAGATAGGGCGTCAGCGTCAGGTCACGGTGATCGCCGATCTTGATGAAATAGGGCAGTTTCAGCCCGGTTCCCAGTTCAGAGGTGGTGCGGATCGACGGGGTCAGAAAACCGGTGGCCCGCGCCAGCGTCGGGTCCGGCAGGCGAAGCCGGGGCAGGTAGAAAACCGGCAGATCGCGGATGAGGAACTGCGCCTCGTCGAAATAAAGCTGCTGCGCCTCCTCGTCGTGGACCACCCGTTTGGCCCGGATCTGCCACAGCGGTGGCTCGCCCGTGCCACAGACCCGGCAGGAGGTCACGGCGGTCTTGTAAAGCTGGCTGTAGCGGCCATCCACCCGGTTGATCTGCAGCGCGGCAAGCTGCAACCGCTCGTTCAGGATGAGCCGCGCGCCGGTCAGCAGGCCGTTGCGCAGGTCGGCATCCAGCTCAGCCGCATCCGCAAGGATCGTCGTCTCCTCGCCCTCGGTCAGCAGGATCGGCCCCTCGATGGACAAGGCGCCCGCTTCCTGATCGTAGCGGATCGCCGAGGCGCGCAGGCGCGTCCCGTTCTGGAACGCCTCCACATTGCCTTCGGCCACCAGAACCCGCTGGGGTGTGATGAAGAGATTATCGGCCACAAGAACGGCGGCATCCTCACGCTGCTGGGCAGACAGGCCAAGCGGGAGGAAGAGCAGCACGAACGCTGTGGCGAGTTTGCGGGAAAACGCTTTCATCTCAGCCGTCCTCCACATGAAGCAGGAAACCGAGCGCCAGCAGCATCGCCGCCAGCGGCGGGGCCCATGCGGCCAGCAGAACGGGGATCTGGCCGTTCTCTCCGAGAATCTGCGCGAAACTGCGAATGAAATACAAGCCGAACCCCAGAAGCACAGATGTCAGGACAGCGACGCCCGTCCCGCCGAAACGGGTATGGCGCATGGTAAAGGCGCTCGCAACAAGAACCATCGCCGCAAGGAAGAAGGGGCGCGCCAGTTCCGCCTGCATCCAGACCTGATGGCGGCGGGTGCTGAAGCCGGCCTGTTCCAACTGGCGGATGAACTCCGGCAGATCATAGATGGAAACCGCGCCGGGGGTGCCGATGGTCTGGCGGATGC
The DNA here is from genome assembly GCF_001635395.1 of Sulfitobacter sp. HI0129. NCBI lineage: Bacteria > Pseudomonadati > Pseudomonadota > Alphaproteobacteria > Rhodobacterales > Roseobacteraceae > Sulfitobacter > Sulfitobacter sp. HI0129. The sequence goes on from NZ_LWGH01001124.1 coordinate 17,661, forward strand.
GGTCCAGCGTGAGCGAGGAGGGCAGCGTAAGCTCTTCGGAAGTCTTGGCATTGCCCTCGGCATTGATGCCCGAGATCAGAGGCCATGATTTCACGTTCTTGAGCAGCCAAGCCCCGGGAAAAAGCTGCGCGCTCTCGGCCTCGATCCGACGGACGGGGCCGCCGCCGGGCGCATAGGTCAGGAAGGTCACGTCGAACAGCAGCGACGCATCGGCGTTCGACCGCAGCGCACGGATCACGGTCTGTCCGCTTTCGCCGCCCTGCCGAAGCCATAAGCCTTCTTCGCTGACCGACAGGGCGGAGCCACCGCCGTTGCGATAGCTGTCGGACAGTTGCAGATAGCGCTTGCCCGTGGCCGCCACGATGGGGTTGAGCATGCTCACCGCAAGAACGCCGATGATCAGCGCGACGGTCACGGGCGCGATCAGCGCCTTGAGCGCGGAACGCCCGGCAGCCCGGGTCACCACCAGTTCCGACGACCGCGCAAGCGAGATGAAAAGCGCGATGGTCGCCAATATGACGATGAGCGGCAGGATCAGGTTGATGGTCTCGGGCGCATTCAACAGCGTCATGCCCAGAATGCCTTGCCAGCCGATGTCGTATTCACCGAACTTGCGCGTCTGTTCTACCATGTCGATCAGCATCACCAGCGCGAAAAGCACGAAGGTGATGAACAGAAAGCTCATCGCGAAACGGCGCGCGAAATAGATATGCAGGATCATGCGGCGGCCTTTTTGCGCCGCACCCGGCGCGCGGGATATGAGGCAAGGGTCAGCATCACCACGACCAGCAGCCCCCCAACCAGCGAGGGCAGATACATCAGCGGCCAGAGCGCCGCATCGCCCCGCACGGTATCCACGAGCGTTCCGCGCAGGCCGTCGATGGCGATGAGCAGCCCGAAGGCCACGACAACTTCGCGCCAGACGCCGAAACGGGAATAGCTACCGACCATCAGCGTGGCATAGCCAATCAACGCGGCGATCAGGCAGAAGAGCGGTTGCGCGAAACGGGAATGCACCTCCTCGGCCACGTCGCCCAGCCGTTCGCCGGCCTTCTCGGCCAGCGCGTCCCAGCCGGTGATCAGCTGCGGCGTGGTCAGGTTGCGGATCGAAAGGGTGCGCTCCGAATCCCGCGAGACCAGCGCCGAGATATCGAAGGAGAAATCCTTGAACTTGGCGGTCGAAAGCCGCTTGTCCGCGGTGCTGAGCCGCTGGGCCAGACCGTCCACCATGATCAGCGTCGTGGCCGAACCGTTGCGCACAAGGTAGGCTTCGGCGGCGGTATAGATGGCGCCTTGCGCCGAATTCCGCCGATCCGAAAGAAAGACATCCCGCAGCACACCGTCGGCGTCGATCTGCCGGGTGTAGAAGGTCACGAGGGGGGCGGGATGCAGAAAGACGCCCTCCGTCAGGAGGCGTGCAGTCACGTTGCGGGAAATCTCGGCCTCCCTCCGGGTCAGCTGGTCCTGTGCCAGCGGGACGAGGAAATGGGTCAGTATCGACATCATCGCCGCCACGACGAGCCCGTAGACGAAAACCGGTCGCGCCAGCCGCCACGGCCCCGATCCCGTCGATTGCAGCACTACCATTTCGGATTCGCCCGACATGCGGTTGGTCACATAGACAGAGCCCGCAAAGGCCGCGATCGGCAGGACGGTGGTGATCAGCTTGGGCAGGCCCAGCACCGTGAATTCAAGGAACACGATGGCTGACTGGTTGTCGCCGATCAACCTGTCGAACAGCAGCACCGCCCGGTTGATCCAGAACAGCGCGACGAGCACCAGCGCGAAAAAGCCGAACAGAACGAGGAGCTGCGACAGCATGTAGCGGTCTATTCGTGCCACTGTATTCCCCGACTTCCTGCTGCCTGCGCATTTTTCGCGAATGTTAGCGGATCTCGCGGGGCCGTTAAACTCATATCTGGCCACTCCCCCGATGGCGGGTTAGGTCTTGGGCGAAATCAAGCGAGAGGCACCCCGAATGACCGATCTGACCCCCATTTCCTTCGAAGAGACCGATATCGACCGCATCGCCGGCCACGCAGGCCGGGTCGCGGTGCTGCTGGACCCCGAAGGACGCATGGATACGGGTGCCCGCCGGGTGAACAAGCTGATGCGCGGCGCACTGGAACGGATGACCGAAGGCGCGGCCTTTGCAAAGGCGAAGCCGGGGCAGGTGCTGTCGCTGGCCTATCCCTCCGGCATGGCCGCCGAAGGCGTGGATGTGGCGATCCTGCCCAAGAACGCGGATGTGCAGGCCGCGCGCAAGGCGGGTGCTGCGCTGGCCAAGGCGCGGGGCACCTCCGATCTTCTGGTGCTGGGGGGCAATCACCGGCGCCTTGCCGAAGTCGTCTTCGGCGTGGCGATGCGGGATTACGACTTCACCGATCACAAGAGTTCGCCTGCAGAAAAAGGCGGCAAGGTCACGGTGATGTGCGCCAAGCCCGATGCCGTGTCCGAAGCGGCGGACCCGCTCTTGGCCGTTGCGGGTGGTGCGTTCTTCACCCGTGACCTCATTAATGCGCCCGCGAACGTGCTGACGACCTCCTCCTTCGCGGAGCGTCTGAAGGAGATGGAATCGCTCGGCCTTGAAGTCGAGGTGCTGGATGAGGCCCAGCTCGAAGAGCTGGGGATGCGCACGCTTCTTTCGGTCGGGCAGGGCTCCGTCAGCCCCAGCCACGTGGTCGTCATGCAGTGGAAGGGCGGCAAGGAAGACAGCGCGCCGCTGGCCCTGATCGGTAAGGGCGTCGTCTTCGATACCGGCGGCATCAGCCTGAAACCCGGCAACGGCATGGAAGACATGACGATGGACATGGGCGGCGCGGGCACCGTTGCCGGCGTAATGCGCACGCTGGCTCTGCGCAAGGCCAAGGCCAACGTCGTGGGCCTCGTGGGGATCGTGGAAAACATGCCATCGGGCAATGCGATCCGGCCCGGTGACGTGATCACGTCGATGAAGGGCGACACGGTCGAGGTGATCAATACCGACGCTGAGGGCCGGCTCGTGCTCTGCGATGTGATGTGGTACGCGCAGGAACGCTTCAAGCCCGCTGGCATGATCGACCTTGCAACCCTTACGGGGGCCATCATCATCGGCCTCGGCCATGAGAACGCGGGCGTCTTTTCTAACGACGACGCCTTCTGCGACAGCTTCCTGAAGGCCGCCCGGACGGAGAATGAAGGCGCGTGGCGGATGCCCATGGGCTCGGGCTACGATGACCTGCTGAAAAGCCGTATCGCGGACATGAAGAATATCGGCGGTCGTGCGGGCGGGTCGATCACCGCCGCGCAGTTCCTCAAACGCTTCGTTCAGGACGGCACGCCCTGGATCCACCTCGATATCGCGGGGGTGGCATCGGTGAAGAACGATACGCCGCTCGCCCCCAAGGGGGCCACGGGCTGGGGGGTTGCCGCGCTGAACCGGATGATCGCGGACGGCTACGAAACGGACTAGGCTCTGATGGGCGCGGTCTTTTTCTACCATCTGACGCAGCGGCCGGTCGGTGAAACGCTGGCCATGCTGCTGCACAAGACGCAGGCCAACGGCTGGCGCGCGCTGGTGCGGGGGAGCGATCCCCAGCGCCTCGCCGCGCTGGACGATCAACTTTGGCAGGGCCCGCCCGACAGTTTCCTCGCCCATGGGTTGGCAACGGGCGAGGCGGGCGACGCCGATCAGCCGGTGCTGCTGACAACGCAGCCCGGCAATCCCAACGGGGCCAAATGCCTGATGGCGGTGGACGGGGCGGGCGTCTCCGCGACGGAGGCAGAAGATTTCGTACGCGTCTGCATCCTGTTCGACGGTTTCGACCCCGCGGCGGTGGATGAGGCGCGAACCCAGTGGCGCAGCCTGACGGCGGCGGGACTGGCGGCGAAATACTGGTCCGAAGAAAGCGGACGCTGGGAGATGAAGGCCGAAAGCGGCGGCGCGGGCTGACCGCGCGTCGGCGTCATCGCCAGCGGCTCAGCGGGACAGGCGCAGCTCGCCCTCCGTGATCTCGATCCGGCCCCAGCGTTGCAGATAGCCCATGCCGAGCAGCGATTGGTTCATCTCCCCCTCGCTCACCACGGCGGGAACGTTGCGGTCCGTCACATTGCCCAGCGTCACCGTGTCGAGCCGAACGAAGGCGGTGCGCACCTCGCCATTGGCGGTAAAAGCGCGGCCCGTGAAGTTCAGCGCTTCGGGGTCGAGGCCCGCGCGTGCCGCGTCCTGCCGGGTCAGCACCATGTCGGTAGCGCCGGTATCGACGACGAAGCGGATGGGCGTATCGTTCACCGAAAGCGTGAGGTAGTAATGCGCGTCGCGGCTGCGTGGCACGACGATGGTGCCATCGCTGGCAAATTGCGCGCCGCTGGTCCGCCGGTCGCTGGAAATGTCCTGCCACAGGCCCACGGCAGCGGCGGCCCCGACAAAGATCAGCCCCCAGATGGCGGCCTGCTGCATCGTCTTGTTGAGCCCTTCGCGCGATTGCATGAAAAACCAGCCGGCGACCATGGCCAGCAGCAGGATGAGATAGATCAGGCGTCCGGTTTCGATCTCGGCCATGGGCGGTCTTCCTCGCGTTGCGCTGCCCCAATATAGGGGCTGCCGCCCGAAGTTCAGCCCGTTCCCGGCCCGAAACCGAAGGCAATGAGCCCGTCGAGGATGAACTGCACGGACAGGGCGGCCAGCAACATGCCCAGAAGCCGGGTGATGACGTTGATGCCGACCTTGCCGATGACCCGTTCGAGATAGCCGCTCGCCTGAAGCGTCAGCGCCATGACCACCAGCGTCAGCGCGGTGATCGCCAGCACGGTGATGAGCCCTTCGGCCCCCGGCTTTTCCCCGGTCAGCAGGATCACAGACGCAATGGCGCCCGGACCCGCGATAAGGGGAATGGCCAGCGGAAAGACGGAAGGGTCGTCATCATCTTCGCCGCTTTCCTCGGTCGCGGCTTCGGCCCGATCCTCGCGCCGCTTGGTGCGCCGTTCGAAAAGCATGTCGATGGCCGTAAGGAACAGCAAAGCGCCCCCCGCGACGCGGAAAGCAGGCATGGATATGCCGATGAACAGCAGCACCGCCTCGCCGAAGGCGGCAAAGACCGCCAGCGTCAGGCCCGCAACCAACACCGCCCGCCACGCGATCCGCCGGCGCTGTGCCGCCGTCCGACCGCCTGTCAACGCAAGGAACAGCGGCGCAATGGCGATGGGGTCGACGACGACGAACATCGTCACCAGCGCCGTGATCATATAGGCGGTGTCAAAGGTCATGCGGTGGCCTTTTCCAGCCGGTCGAGCGCCGACATCCAGATGCCTTCCGCCCGTTCGAGCGCTTCCATCACTTCGGCGTACTTGCGGTTCCAGACCTCAAGCTCGCCCACCTTGTCGTTTTCGTACAGTGCAGGGTCCGCCAGCTTCTTGGCGAGTTTGTCGCGCATCTCGTTGATCTTCTCCACCCGCGCTTCGGCTTTCCGCACTTCTGAGCGATAGGCAAGGATGTCGTCCCGGCTGGCGCGCTTGGGTTTTGCCTCGGGTTTTTTCGGGGCGCTTTTGGCGACGGGTTTGTCCGGCGTCAGCAGCATCTTGCGATAGGTTTCAAGGTCGTCTTCGTAGGGTTTGACCGTCCCGCCCGAGACCAGCCAGAGCCGGTCGGCCACCATCGACAGCAGGTGCATGTCATGGCTCACAAGGATGACGGCGCCGGAGTAGCGGGTCAGCGCCTCCACCAGCGCCTCGCGGGATTCGATATCGAGGTGGTTCGTCGGCTCGTCGAGGATCAGCATATGCGGCGCGTCGAGCGTCGCCAGCAGCAGCGACAGCCGCGCCTTCTGGCCGCCCGAAAGCCGCGCCACCTCGGTCTCGGCCTGGTCGGGGCCAAGGCCGAACCCCGCAAGCTGTGCACGCAGCTTGCTTTGCATCACGCCGGGACGGGCAGCGATCATATGTTGCAGCGGTGTTTCGTTCACATGCAACTCGTCCACCTGATGCTGGGCAAAGAAGCCCACGCGCAGCTTGTTCGCCTTGATCTGCCGCCCCGCCATGAGGTCGAGCCGTTCCGACAGCAGTTTCGCCAGCGTCGATTTGCCCTGACCGTTTCGGCCCAGAAGCGCGATGCGATCGTCCTGATCTATGCGCAGGTCAAGCCGCGACAGCACCGGGGTGCCCGGCACGTAGCCCACCGCGCCGCCTTCGATATTGACGATGGGGGGCGACAGCTCCTCCGGCTCGGGGAAGGTGAAAACCTTGCGCGCCGCCTCTTCGGGCGGGGTGATCATATCCATCTTCTCGATCATCTTGAGCCGCGACTGCGCCTGTTTCGCCTTGCTGGCCTTGGCTTTGAACCGGTCGACAAAAGCCTGCATATGCTCGCGCCGGGCCTGCTGCTTTTTCGCCATCGACGCTTGAACCGCGCGCTGTTCGGCCCGCTGGCGCGCGAACTGGTCGTAGGGCCCCTGGTAGTAGGTGAGCTTGCGGTCCTCCAGATGCAGGATGCCGCCCACGGCCCGATTCAGTAGCCCCCGGTCGTGGCTGATGATCAGCACGGTATGGGGATATTTCGCGAGGTAGCTTTCCAGCCAGAGCGCGCCTTCGAGATCGAGGTAGTTGGTCGGCTCGTCGAGCAGCAGCAGGTCGGGCTGCGCAAAGAGCACGGCGGCCAGTGCCACGCGCATCCGCCAGCCCCCCGAAAAAGCGGAGCAGGGCATCTGCTGCTGGGCGTCGTCAAATCCGAGCCCCTTGAGGATGGAGGCCGCGCGCCCTTCGGCGGACCATGCGTCGATGTCCGCCAGCCGGGTCTGAATATCCGCGATGCGCGCGGGATCGGTGGCGCTTTCGGCTTCGGCCAGCAGGGTTGCGCGTTCGACATCGGCGGCAAGCACCGTGTCGATCAGCGATGTTTCGGAAGAGGGGACTTCCTGCGCGACACCGCCGATACGCGCCCGCGAGGGCAGGGACAGGCTGCCCGCATCAAGGGTAAGCTCCCCCCGGATGAGGCGGAAGAGCGTCGTCTTGCCCGCGCCGTTGCGCCCCACGAGGCCGACCTTGTGGCCATCGGGGATCACGGCGCTTGCCTCTTCAAAGAGGGGGCGGCCTTCGACGGAGTAATTGATTTCGGAGATACGTAGCATGGGCGAGCCTCTGACGCGTTGCCCGGCCCATGTCAATCATTGGCCGCGCGGCGCAGCCGGTGTGAAAAGGGGCAGGTGCCGATCCGGGCGGGCTGCTGCATGGCGCGCTGGCCCCGAGTTGTCCCCTTCGCGCCTCCCGATTGGGGCTTTCGCCCTCAGGGGGCGCGTGTTAAACGCGCCGCCAAATTAGCTCTATGAAAGGACGTTATTCATGGCTCTCGAGCGCACCTTCTCGATCATCAAGCCCGATGCGACACGCCGTAACCTGACCGGCAAGATCAATGCCAAGTTCGAGGACGCGGGCCTGCGCATCATCGCGCAAAAGCGTATCCACATGACCAAGGAGCAGGCGGGTGTCTTTTATGCCGTGCACGCCGAACGTCCCTTCTATGACGAACTGTGCGAATTCATGGCATCCGCCCCGGTCGTGGTGCAGGTGCTGGAAGGCGAAAACGCCATCGCCAAGAACCGCGAAGTGATGGGTGCGACCAACCCCGCCGATGCCGCAGAGGGCACCATCCGCGCGGAATTCGCCGAAAGCGTCGGTGAAAACTCCGTCCACGGGTCCGACGCGCCGGAAACCGCGGCGGTCGAAATCGCCTACTTCTTTGCCGGGATGGAACTGGTCGGCTGAAGCGACTGCCATTTTCGGAACGACATTAGGGCCGCAGCGATGCGGCCCTTTCGTGTTTCAGCCTTCGAGCGTCGGATGATGTGAGGAAAGCCGCCCTTCGACGTCTTCGGTGCGCGGCGCCCGGGCAATCTGCCGGTCCAGATGATCCTGCAGCAGATCGACATTGCGGGAATTCGATTTCCAGCCGACGTCGAACAGGTCACCGATAAGCGGCACTGCACCGATCACGAGGTCGATGCCCGTATTGGCCCCCATCCGGGCCAGAAGCGCGGGCGGTGCACCGAGGCGGTGTGCTTCTTTCAGGATATAGGCGGCGGGGGCCAGCGCCAGTGTGTCGCCGATACCGGGCACGAGACCGAGGATCGAATCCCATCCGACGCGGACGCCGACGATCGGCAGGCGGAACGCCTTGTCCATCCGGTGGGCCAGTCGCCGCAGACGGGCCACATCCCGCGTGTGGGGGTGTTCTTCGGTATTCATCGGGGTCCCTTCGCTTCGCGTTACAGATGAACGCACCGAAGGACGGCTGGTTCCGCTCGGGCCAGAGCGGCTGGATTGCGGGCAGGTCAAAGCCCCTTTGGGCGACTGATCGAAGGTGTCACTCTTTTGATGGTCCGGGCGTGGGCGGGATCAGATGCTGGCGTAATCCGTGATGATGGGTTTTGGCCGGGGTCGGGGTTTCTGCCCGGGGTCTCGCGGTGGTTTCGGCGGTTTCGGATCACCGGAACCGGAAGGGATCTTCGCGGTACGTGCCATGTCTGCCTCCTGTATGTCAGGCAGCCTTGGAACCGACTGCCCCGAGGCTATGCTGCTTTGGGGGCATGTCGCCAATGAGGCTCAATTCAGGTAAGATTGTGCCAGTGGCACAGAGCGCCGGTCAGCTCTCCCGCGTCTGCCGACGGAGTGCCGCTGAAACCCCTTCGCGCACCGCGCGCAGGGGGTGGCGGACGATTGGCACGTAATCCTGCTGCCCCATCCCCGGCCCGTATCCCCAGTCGGCAAGCNANGNTNCCNNCCCGGGCGTGANGGTCCAGCCCGGGTAGGCATCGTTGCGGTGACCCGAGGGCAGGGCGAAGTCGTATCGGGGCTCCAGTTGGAGAAACGCGGCAAATGCCTCCATGTGGGCGCGCGGCCTTTCCATGATGTCTTCGTAGCGCAGGATCATCACGCTGTGCAGATGCGCCGCGTCACCCTGCATCCGCCCGTGTGCCTCGATCCAGTGGTCCAATGCCTCCTCCTGGGCGAGGTCCACCCATTTGGCGACCGCGCCCGCCACCGCTTGTGGATGACGGATGACGACGATGAACTGCGATAGCGGAAAAAGCTGCTGATAGAGCCGCATGCGTGAAAAATTTACAGGCGATTTTTCGAGCCGCCAAGGCGCATCTTGGGGTTGAAACCATTTCTCCCAATCCGAAGCGATCCTGTCGCGCACATCGAGCCGGTCGAAGCTGCCGCCTTCGATGTGGTGCTGAGCGGGGTCGGTGGCGAAATGCATCGGCCGCCCGTGCAACGCCGTGTGTGGTATGGCCCCCTGCAGGTAGACGCCTTCGTTTTCGGGCACCGGCGCATCGCTGATGGAGGCGACGTTTTCGAGGCTGGCGATCATACGCGAAACGATCGAAGTGCCCGAACGGTGCAACCCACCCACGAAAACATAACGTGCCATTTTCGCTCCTCTTTTCCGCTGCCGGTACTTCTAGGGTGAACCGGGGGCGGGTCCAGCCTTTTATGTCGGGAACTGATTTCCGGGAACTGTTGTTATGTGGGTACACGGAGGCTCACACCACCGTGAGGTTAAATAGTTAAATTTTAGCGAGGTCGTGATGCGTGTGATGCACATCGCTCTCGGCGGTTGCCTCAAGGCGCCGCCGATACAATACGGTATTACCGACGATACCGGTGGTCATATCGCCTATGTTCTGGGCGCCGCGCAGGCACAGGCCAAACTGTCCGACAACCGATCCGTCACCATCTTGACCCGCGCCTTCGATGACCCCGGTCTGGGTCGCATCCATTCCCAAGAGCGCGAACAGATCTCCGACAAATGCAGCATCCTGCGGCTCCGCACGAAAGATAGCCGCTACCTGCCCAAGGAAGAACTGGACGCCCAGTTGCCCGAGATGACGGGGGCTTTCCTGAACGCCCTGCGCCATGCCGATCACCTGCCGGACATCATCCATGCGCATTTCGCGGATGCCGCCGTATTGGCGCTGGCGGCGCAGCGTGAATTCGGCATCCCGTTCCTCTACACGCCCCATTCGCTGGGGCTGGGGAAAAAGGGGGCGCAACATTCCCCCGCCATGAAGACCCGCATCGCGCAGGAGCGCGAAGCGATCTGCAAGGCCGCTGGCATCATCGTATCCTCCCGCGATGAGGCGGAGCGCCAGGTCGAAGCCTATGGCTGCCACGCGGGGGGCCGGACGCACCGCGTCAATCCCGGCGTCACCCTGCCCGAAGCCGGATCGGTCGAAGCGGCGGAGGAATTGCTGGCCCCTTTCCTGCGGGACTCGGACAAATCCATCGTGCTCGCCATTGCGCGGCCCGTGCGCAAGAAGAACCTCGTTGCCCTGATCAACGCCTTCGGGGAAAGCGCCGATCTGCGGGAGAAGGCGAACCTTGTGATCGTCGCTGGCCTGCGGGAAGGGATCACCGGGGCCAGCGAAGAACAGGACGCAGTGATCACGGAGCTCTTCGATCAGGTGGATCGCCACGACCTCTGGGGGCATGTGGCCCTGCCGCGTCGGCATAGGCCTTCGGACATCGGTGCGCTCTACCGGCTTGCCGCGGAACGGGGCGGCGTCTTTGCGAATCCTGCCTTCTATGAACCGTTCGGGCTGACATTGGTGGAGGCGGTGCAAACCGGTCTGCCGTTCGTGGCCACCGCCAACGGCGGGCCGGTGGATATCGCTGAGATCACCGGCGGCGGCACCGTGGTGAAACCGGAAAAGCCCGGCGCCATCGCAGAGGCGTGTCTGAAATGGCTGAACCGCCCGGGAACCGATCTGCAACTTGCCCGCGCCAGACGTCAGGCCCGTGCCGAGTTCAATTGGGACCGTTGGGCGCAAGAGGTGCAGGCGCTGATGCAGGATCTTTGCGCCGCCCCCGGCGAAAACCCCCGCTGGCTGCGCCGCATCGTCGCCTGCGACATCGACAATACACTCACGGGCTGTCGCGACAGCGCCGCCACCTTTGCAGCAGGGGTCGCGAAAAGGGACGCGGGCATCGCCTATCTGGCAGCCACGGGCCGCAGCATCAGCGAAGC
>NZ_LWGH01001125.1:0-1367 GCF_001635395.1 Sulfitobacter sp. HI0129
CCATATCCCGGTCAAGCTGCTGGCCGGGCGCAGTTCGGCGGCGATGTCGATCGGCTCCGGGCTGGTCTTTTCCAGTGTCGGGCACGGTGCGGCGTTCGATATTGCGGGTAAGGGTCAGGCGTCCAGCGATGCGGCGGTCGCCGCGATCAGGCTTGTCGGAGGTATTCAGTGAGTTTTCGTATAACCGTCACCGACCATGACGATATCGGCTTCGACTGCGAAGAGGACGAAACCGTCCTCGACGCGGCTGATCGCGCGGGCTACGCCATTCCCTACTCATGCCGCAAGGGCGTGTGTTCGTCCTGCGAAGGCGGAATCGCGGCGGGCGAGGCGATGGTGCGCGGGCAGGGGGTTCAGGCCGGTCCCGCCGAGGGCGTCAAGCTGTGCCAGGCCCGTCCGCTGACCGATCTTCAGATCACGCCGACCCGGATCCAGAAGGTGGAGCCGGTGGAGCGCAAGACGCTGGAGGCGAAGGTGCGAAAGATCACCCGCCCGGCGCCGGACGTGGCCGTGATCCAGTTCCGCCTGCCGATCGGGCAACGCGCGCCGTTCCGCGCCGGTCAATACCTGCGGGTGGTGATGGAGGACGGCGACAGCCGCAACTACTCCATGGCGAACCCGCCGCAGAAAAACGACGGGATCGAGCTGCATATCCGGCATGTGCCGGGCGGCAAGTTTTCGGAGCAGGTGCTGAGCAAGCTGGACAAGGGCCAGTTCCTGACCGTCGAGCTGCCTTATGGCGAGTTCTGCCTGTCTGACAACGACGATATGAACGCGGTTCTGCTGGCCACCGGCACCGGGTTTGCCCCGATAAAATCGCTGATCGAGAACCAGATCGCGCTGGGGGCCGAGCGACCGCTGAAGCTTTATTGGGGTGTCAATACCGAGGCCGATCTTTACATGGCCGATGTCGCCGCCCGCTGGGCCGCGGCGCATCCCTGGATCAGCTTCACGCCGGTCATCTCGTCGCCTTCGGACGGCTGGGACGGGCGCACCGGGTTCGTCCACCGCGCGGTGCTGGAGGACATTCCCGACATGAGCAATGTCGAGGTCTATGCCTGCGGTGCGCCGGTGATGATCGACGCGGCGCGCTCGGAATTCGAGGCCGAGGCCGGGCTAGCCAAAGATCGCTTTTTCAGCGATGCCTTCGTGGCGTCGGGCGACGAGGAATAAGTCTGCTTTCGGGCCCGTCCCGCTTTCTGGACTTATTCCGGTCCCCGTGGCACGGTGCGGCCTCGACGGGGTTCTCAAGCGCCGGAGAAGGGTGGAGCTCGGATGACGGGGACAACGGAAAAAGACGGGGGCACGGCGACGAAATCGCGCGCGCCCGAGGGGATGGCGGGGCTGGCCAAGGGCCTGGCCATCAT
>NZ_LWGH01001126.1:0-1321 GCF_001635395.1 Sulfitobacter sp. HI0129
GAAGGCACGCTGGATGAGGGCGATACCGTGAAGCTGAAGGAGGGCATGATCTTCAATGTCACGGCAACTGATAAGTCGTAACGCCGATCTCAAGGCCCTCGAAGAGGGCGGATACGAGGTGGCCGTAAAGAATGGCCACCTCGTGATTTCCAACGTGCCCTACGTGAACGCCAATCGCGAGGTAAAGCTTGGCACCCTCGTTTCTGTTCTGCAGATGAACGGGGGCGAAACGATGACGCCGAGCGACCACAAGGCGTACTTCGTGGGCGAACATCCTTGCGATCCGGACGGCAAAACGCTCGAAAGCATCAGGCATTCCAGCAGACGCCAGACCCTCGGCAAAGACATCACGGTAGACCACATGTTTTCGGCCAAGCCGAAAGAAGGCTACCGCGACTATGAACACAAGATGGCTACCTATGTAGAGATGATCGCTTCGTCCGCGCGGAAAATCGATCCGACGGCAGATGCGCGCACCTACGTCGTTGCAAACTCCGATGAACCTGATCCGGTATTCAACTACCAAGACACAGCCTCGACACGGGCCGGAATCGGCGGTCTCTCCGAAAAGCTGGCAATGAACAAGGTCGCAATTGTCGGCCTTGGTGGGACCGGCTCTTACGTTCTCGATCTGCTCGCCAAGACCCCGATCCGCGAGCTGCATCTCATCGATGGGGATGATTTCCTGCAGCACAACGCGTTCCGGAGCCCTGGCGCGCCCAGCATCGAAACACTGCGCGGTCGAAACAAAAAGGTCGATTACTTCTCAGCGCTTTATGCACCCATGCGCAAGGGGATCGTCCCTTACCCGGTCTATCTCGACGCCTCCAACGCGGACCTTTTAGACGAGATGGATTTCGTCTTTGTGTGCGTTGACTCCGGCATCGCCAAACGCCCGGCAGTCGAACGCCTCGAAGAACAGGGCATCCCCTTCATCGATGTTGGTATGGGCATCGAGATGGGCGACGATGCCTTGGTCGGCGTGCTGCGGGTGACGCTGAGCACAGCTGAGCGGCGCGAACCGCTACGCCGCCGCGTGGGCATGGGCGAAGCAGAGATCGATGAAGCTTACGCCACCAACATCCAAGTCGCTGACCTGAACGCTCTGAACGCAACGCTCGCGGTACTCAGATGGAAGAAACTGGTTGGATTTTATGCCGATTTTGAGGGCGAGCATTCCAGCAACTACACGATTGACGGCAACATGATAAACAACATGGACAGGCTCGATGACGATAAAGAAAATTAACCATAAATTTGTAGATGCGATCCCCGAGAGGACTGAGGAAGGCGTTCTTTATCTTGCCATGGATTACGCGAC
>NZ_LWGH01001127.1:0-1484 GCF_001635395.1 Sulfitobacter sp. HI0129
CGCGGCGCTTGGATTTGCCGCGCTGGCTGAATTGATCGAGGCGGTCCTGGAGATCGGGAGGGGTTTGATCGGCCATGGTCAGTTGCTCACGTTGATCGCGCTTTCGTCGCGCGCGGCACAGATCGCCTCGTCGCCGATGCGCAGCGTCCAGTAGGTGTTCACCCCGAGCACTCGGACGGTATTGCCCTGTTGGGTCCAGTTCACCGTATGCTCGTGGCCCTGGTCATCGGCCTTGAAGAGGGCAGGCTGGCGGGCGTTTTCCGGGAAGACGAAATACGTATAGCGCCCGTCGTCATAGATATGGCTGGGGCGGAAATCGCCCTCGCCCGAGACGCGATATGCGTAGTTACGCGGGGCCTCGAACCCTTTGGGCTGGGTGGCGCCCACCGCGCGGCGTTCCTCGCCGGGGTAGCGGAAGCGGACCTCGAAGAACATGCCGGTGCGGCTCGGGATAGATCCTTCGCGCAGGTGAAAGGAATAGGTGCGGCGGTTGGTGATGACCGTCATGTTGGTCGAGGCCTGCGCCACATGCGGCTTGATGGTCAGCACATTGCCGAGCTCCGGGATCGGATCGACCTGGAAGCTCTCGGTGTCACCGACAATCACAGCTTCAAAGCGCTCCCCCGCCCCGAAATGAATCGTGGTTGAATGCTTGAGATCGGTCTCGATACGGTAGACCTGGTTTTCGTTATAGACGGCGGTGCGGATGCGGATATCGAGCGGGCCGCCTTGCGGCGTGGCCTCGGCGTTTGCGGCAACAGGCATGGCAAGCGCTAGGAGGAGCGCGGGAAGGGATTTCATCTTGGTCAGTTCTCCAGGGTCTCGGCGTCGACGCGGTAGGAGGTCACCACGAAGCCCAAAGGGTTGGCCCAGACGTCCTGAAGGCGCTGGCGGGTTTCGGGTTGGAAGTCGTAGCCGACGGTGGCGACATAGGACCGGGTGACGGTGCGGGTGTCGCGGGGGCGGCGGAGCGTGCGGGTGAAGCGGACCTGGGCCACACCGCGCTCGATCTGGTTCACCGATTTGATCACCACCTCGATCTTGGCGTCGCGCCCGTAGACAGTGATCGGGTAGTCTTCGTTGGTGGAGGACCAGAGATCGCGCAGCGTGCGCGCGGCATCTCCGTCCGAGCGGTCGAGGACCGAGTTGATGCGTTGCTCGCCATCGGTCAGGTCATAGGTTTCACGGTCATCAACATAGGCCACGAGATTGGCCTGGATGATGGCGTCACTTTCCGAGAGTGTGAGTGCCTGAACAGCGGCGACCCGGTCCATCTCGCCGGTCTCCTTGTCGACCACGACCACGAAGGTCTCGGTCGTCTTGAGCGGAAAGAGGCTTGCGCCCGCGACCATGCCGGCAACACCAACCAGCACGCCGGCCGCCGCGACGAACCAGGCGAAGCGCTCGCGCCGCCTTGGCCCGTAGATGAAATCCGCCTCGAAAGCGTCGCGATCATGGCTCGCGGAAGGGGTTGTGGTTGTCTT
>NZ_LWGH01001128.1:0-1224 GCF_001635395.1 Sulfitobacter sp. HI0129
AATGTACGGATGCACACAGGGGTCGACTTCGCGGCGGCGCGCGGCACGCCGGTACAGGCGACGGCGCCGGGCCGCGTTCGCTTCATCGGCCGACGCGGTGGGTATGGCCGGGTCGTCGAGATCGCTCATGGCTCCGACACCCTGACGCGCTATGCGCATCTGAGCGCCGTACCGGACGGGCTCACACAAGGGCAACGCGTGATGGCCGGAGATATGATCGGGCGGGTCGGTGCGACGGGTACCGCGACAGGCCCCAACCTACATTACGAAGTGCTGGTGGACGGTCGCCCAACCGACCCTCTCTCTGACGACCGATTGGCAGAGGCGGCCGAGCGTGAAGCGGACGACACGGCCGCGCTTGAGCGACTGCGTGAGGCGCGTTCACTTCTTGCTGAGAGGCTCGCCAGCGAATTTGCACAGACGACAACCGAAAGGCTTTGATCCATGAAACGATTTACTCCCGCCCTTGCCATCGCATTTGCCTTGCTTCCCGCGGCGCAGGCCGTCGCAGAGACGATTCAGATCGACGTCCGGAAGACAAACGGCTGCGGCTGTTGCCTGTCCTGGATGAAGCACCTCGAGGAGAATGGCTTCGCGCCGATGGGCGAGGACATGTTCGGAGGATCTCTTGTGCGCTTCAAACTCGACAATGGCGTGCCGCAGCGCATGGTGTCCTGCCATACTGCTCTGGTCGACGGCTATGTGATCGAGGGCCACGTGCCGGCGGCTGACATCCAACGCCTGCTGGAGGACCGGCCAGACGCGGTAGGCCTGGCGGTGCCGGGAATGCCCTACGGGTCGCCCGGCATGGGACCGGAGGACGACCGGGAGGCTTACGATGTCTTCCTGATCCACGAAGACGGATCGACCGAGGTCTACACCAGCTACTCGGCTCCTGACTGAACTCGCGGCAGAACCTTAACAATTGGAACCCCTCTCCCCCATAGCGCTTGGCTTTCTTGGAAGCCTGGCCGCCGGATCGCTGACCGCGGTCGGGGCGGTCCCCGTTCTTTTTGGGCGCATCCCGTCCCGGGCCACGCGCGATCTGCTGCTTGGCTTCGCGGCGGGTGTCATGCTCGCGGCTTCGTTCTTCTCGCTGATCATCCCGGCTCTCGACGCAGCTGAAGGACAGTTCGACAACGGTGCTCTCCCGGCGGCCATCGTATGTGTTGCGATCCTGCTTGGCATGGGCGCGGTCGCTCTGATGAACGAACGGCTGCCGCA
>NZ_LWGH01001129.1:0-1136 GCF_001635395.1 Sulfitobacter sp. HI0129
CTACGGAGGCTCTCGGCCTTCTGACAGACATCGGTGGCGATACGGCTGGCGCCCTGTCCTTCGCAGAACCGAATGCACCTGCTGCTTGGCGCCACACGCCGCTGACGGAATACTATGAGACCGAGGATCCGGCGGAGGTCCTGGAGCAACACTTCGAGGATGTGGAGAAGCGGCCTTTCCTTGCCGGGGAAGGGGGTGTCAGGCTGTCTCTCGCCGGTGGTCAGACGAAAACGGCACTGGCGGTTCTCGATGCGGAGGGCACCCCGGTGTTACGCTTGCCGAGGAAGGGGGATCAGCTCGCCATCCCGCGGTTCGGTGCCCCCTCCACTGTCATCCTCAAACCCGAGAGCCCGCGCCGTCCCGGCAGCACGGTGAATGAGGCCTACTGCCTGCGCCTGGCGGCTGCCATCGGACTACCGGCGGCAGAGTGCGGGAGGATCACCACGCCGCGCCGCGCGGCGATCTGCGTGTTGTGTTCTGACCGTTGCCTCACGCGCTCTGGGGGCATTCAGCGCATCCACCAGGAGGACTTCGCTCAGGCGAACAGCCTGCCACCTGGCCAAAAGTACGAGCATGGAACTCGACCCGGCCTGTCGCTGCGCCAGATCCTCGAGACCGGCCGACGACTGGGCCCTCGCAGTGCCCTTGCTCTCCTGGATCAGGTAATATTCAACATTCGCGAAGAACCTTCAGACCACCACGATGATGCTGACCTGACGCGGGCAGCCTTGCCCGCCGGCACCGTTCAAAGGGACCGCGACAGCGCCTCGGCATAGATGCGCAGGATGGGCAGCATGTGCTCGCGCATGTCCTTGACGGTGACGCGCGGCCGCGCCGCGCTCACGCTCATCGAGGCGATCAGTTTGCCGTCCGGGTCGAAGACCGGAATGGCCATGCTGACCATGCCCAGTTCCAGCTCCTCGTCGGTGAAGGCCACCTTGTCACGGCCGGCGGCGCGGATGATCTCTTTCAGCTTCGCCTTGTCCGTAACCGTATGCTTGGTCATGGCCACCGGCTCCGCCGCGTCGAGATAGGCATCCAGCGCCTCGTCGTCATAGGCCGACAGCAGGATACGCCCCGTGGCCGCCGCATAGGCGGGCAGCCGGGTGCCCAGACGGATCGCGGTGGAGACCAGC
>NZ_LWGH01001130.1:0-1184 GCF_001635395.1 Sulfitobacter sp. HI0129
TTGAAGGCAGCCACCATGGGGCCGGAGTGCTGCTGGCGCGCAGCCTGGCGCAGCGCCGCCGGCTGACCGGCGATCTCGCGCTCGACATCGTAGATCTTGCCGATCCGGTCGAGGGCCTCCCGCGCGATCTCGGACTTCGTGCCCTCCCAAACATCGTGGAAGTCGCGCCGCAAATGCGCCCAGCATGCTGCCTCTCGGAACTGGCTGCTGCCATCCGCGCGCTGTTCGTAGAGCGGATTGAAGCCGGCATAGGCATCCACCTGAAGGATGCCACGGCTGGCTTGTAGGTGGCGCTGCGGATGCTCCCCCTTCCGATCCGGGGAGAAGCGGTAGACGACGCCGGGTGGTGCGGTGCCGGCCCAAGGTCGTTGGTCAGAGACATGGCCCAGACCCAGCCTTGTTTGACACCCTTGCCGAGACCGCGGTCCCGACGTGACCGGTCCAGCACGCGGATTGGAGTGTCATCTGCATGCAGCACCGGCGCGGACATCACCTCGGCCTCGATCCGCTCGATGACGGGAGCGAGCACCTTCATGGCGCGCCCGCACCAATCCAGAAGCGTGCTGTCAGGGATGTCGGCGCCCATGCGGGCGTAGATCTCGTGCTGACGATACAATGAAAGATGGTCGTCGAACTTCGAGACGAGGATTTGAGCCAGCAGCCCCGGACCAGCCATGCTGCCGGCGATCGGACGGCTCGGAGCCGCAGGCTGCACCATCTTCTCACACCGGCGGCAGGACTTCTTCACCCGCGCGATCTGAATGACTTTCATCTGCGCCGCGACCAGGTCTAGAAGCTCGCTGACGTCCTCACTCACCACTCGCAGGTCACCCCCACAATCGGGGCAACAGGAGCCAGGGTCGAGCTCCCGGCGTTCGCGGGGCGTTGCCTCCGACACGCGCGGCCTGCGTCGCGGCTTTGCCTCGGCAACAGGAGCATCGGTCGCAGAAGGCTCATCGTCCTCGATCGGCCCGTCGTGTTGTTCGGCGGCCGCGACCAGCAGATCCTCCAGCGCCAGCTCCAGCTGGGCGATCTCGCGCTCAATCTTTTCCGAAGATTTGCCGAAGGCCTGTTTCTGCAACTTGGCGATCCGCAGGCGCAAGGCCTGAACCAGTTGCTCGTGGGCCTGGAGCGTGGCCGACATGCGTGCATTCTCTGCCTGAAGCGCGGCGATCATCGCCTTC
>NZ_LWGH01001131.1:0-1859 GCF_001635395.1 Sulfitobacter sp. HI0129
CTTGAGAAGCCGGAACACTTGCCGCCTTGTCAGATCCAGCAGGTTTGCCGCATTGTCTACCGTCAGCCGACTATCATCGACCTGCGCCAAAACCTCAACGCGGTTCAAATCGCGCTCGCTCATCATAACCCATCCCATGTCCACTCATCCTCGCTATCGTATGCGAGGAGAGTGACACTTCTGAATTGCTCATGGGTGACATTATCGCTTTGCGCGTACAGTATAAATACGCATAATGAAGTTTATGTTAACCAACTGGCGCCCTGAGCCGCTAAAACATTACGATTTGATAATGCCCCGGCAAGGGCAGTGCCACCGTACCAAAGTTACTCCTTTGCGAAAGGAGCGACCATGTTCAGAACTTTCGGATTGCTCTTGGGTCTCGCAACTGCTGTAGCTCTTTTGTTTATGGTTTCGAACAGATGCTGTCTTCTGCGAAGGCATCTGATTGAAAGCTACTCTACCTTTCACTTGCCCAGGCGATTGCCGCCTTCATTTCCGCCGGGTCGAACTGACGGAGTTCTGCCGTGGTCAGCACGTCGGCGAACCTGGTTCCCCACTCCAACAAAGCCCCTTCGCCCACCACAGCGACGCGGCGGAAGTCATTCCTATGGGCTGTGTCGATTTTCAGATCTTCGAGCAGAGCGGACGGCCCATCGTAGCCTTCGAACCTCGTGAGATCGAGAACCAGGCCGGGCTTACTTGTCTCTTGCAGGCGCTCATGAAGCAGGGCGTGCATCCGTTTCAGGTCGCTTTCGCTGAGCTTGCCCTCGCAGGCGAGGCCAATCGTGTCGTCATGAGCTGTCAGTGTCTCGGTGAACATGGTTTTCCTCCTCTTTTTCCGATTTGCCGTGACCGTAAAGGTCAGCGTTTTCGTGTGCGCGGTCTTCGTGCTCAAATTCCAGACTCGAATGACCGATGCTGAAATCGTCCTTCAGCCGGTCCTTGATCGCGGCCTTGATCTTTTCGATTTGACCCCAGCCGTCCGCTGTCAGCACGACGTGGCAGTCCAGAGCCGCCTCGTGCTCCTGCATCTGCCACAGATGCACGTGATGAACGTCCGCGACACCATCCACACCCCGCATCGCCTGAACGACGGTTTCATTATCGATGTCCGGTGGACTGCCGAGCATCAGCGTCCGAATCGGACCGCCAATCTCGGTAAATGCGAGGTAGAGGATGTAGAGAGCGATGCCGATGGTGATCGCCGGGTCGACCCACCGCATGTTGTAGAGGAGGATGAGCGAGCCGCCGATGATGACCGCCACGGAGGCCAAAGCGTCCGATAGGTTGTGCAGGAAGAGCGCACGGATGTTCACGCTGCCTTTCTGCATCGAATAGGTGAGCAGCGCCGTCAACGTGTCGACGACCAGTGCCACACCGCCCAGGATCACCACCGTCCAGCCCTGTACCTCTGGTGGGTCGATCATGCGCATGCCACCCTCGTAGATCAGGTAGAAGCCGATCAGGATAAGTGTCGTGTAGTTGATGAGCGCTGCGACGATTTCTACCCGCCCATAGCCGAAGGTCATGCGCTTGTCCGCCGGGCGGCGAGCGATCTTACGCGCGAAGAAGGCGATCACCAGCGACGCCATGTCCGAGAAATTGTGGAGGGCATCCGCGATCAGCGCGAGGCTGCCGGAAAGGATCCCGCCGACGATCTGCGCGACCGTCAGGAGGCCGTTGGCCCAGATGGCGATGGAGACGCGACGATCACCGGATTGAGGATCGATGTGGGCGTGGCCGTGATCATGCGGCACGGTTCGTCTCCTCATGGCGGTGGTTCGGCCGATCGAATCCGGGGACCGGCGGCAAGATTCCGCGGCGGATGCGGCGAACCCTGGCATTCATCCAGTGAC
>NZ_LWGH01001132.1:0-929 GCF_001635395.1 Sulfitobacter sp. HI0129
ACTGCGCGTAGAACAGGCTTCCTTCCGGGTTGCCGCCCATCACGAGGATATCGGCCTCGGCGGATTTGGGCGCGGCGCCCACAAGCATGGCAACGCCGAGCGCTGCGGCGGTCAGTTTCTGGAATATCATTGGGGCAACATCCTCCCTACCCACTGCGGTTCTTGTCCCGCTCTTTGGAGCGGGTCTGGCTATTGAGCCCGGTATTCGAACAAACGTCGAATACCGCATCAACTTAGAGGCAGCCCGAGTTGGAGTCAATTCGGGCTGACGGTCCCGGTTGCAATCTTCAAACGAATGAGAGGCTGCCCCAGCGGCAGGTCAGAGCATCGCGCCCGCGATCAGCAGGGCGGTCATGACGATCACGTAATAGGTCAGGATGAATGGCCCGTTCCATCGCAGGCCCACGTCGCGGGGGGACTTGCCGATCATCCCCGTGGCGATGGCAAGAGTGGACGCGAAGGGGGACAGCAGCATCGAGCCGGACCAGCCGCACATCAAGGCCAGCATCAGCATCAGTTCCGGCATGTCGATCCCGGACGAGATGATAGCGCCGGAGCACAGCAGCGCGCCGATCATGGGGGAGAGGCCAAGCTGGCTTACCAGTGTCATCAGCAGGATGATGATGCAGGCGATGACGCCCGGCCCGATCGAGACATGTTCGATCAGCATGCGAAGCTTTTCGGCGGGCAGCATTTCCACCACGGTCAGTCCGAGGAAGGCGCTGGCGCCGATCAGGCAGATTTCACTGGTTGAATCGGGCAGTGCGCGGAACCCGTCGCGGGCAAGGGATTTGAGATTGCCCGAGAAGGGGCGGCCTTCGGTCAGCAGGACCCAGATCACCGCCATGGCGGGAATGACGATCAGGATCGCGGCCCGCATCGGAATGCCGACCACCGCCTCGGCCAGTGCCGACAGCCCGGTGATCGCT
>NZ_LWGH01001133.1:0-975 GCF_001635395.1 Sulfitobacter sp. HI0129
CACGGCGCGCTCGCGCACTTCGGGGGAAAACTTGTTCGTGGTCTTGCTCATGATGCTCCATCCTACTCAAGAGTTGGAGCCTCCGGCAAACCCGGCGCGGTTCAATCGCATGGCTTGAAGACTTGTTGCTTCCGGCAGGTTTGGAACGGGTCGACGGGCTGCTGCACATTGAGGTTGGAGCTGAGTAGCGAGTTCAATTTCAACCCAAGGTCGTTTAGGACTGTTAGTGGACACGTTTTGTGGCTGCATCGTTCACTTAGCGTGAGTTCGTCCGGAATCGGATCTTGCACCGGTAATGAAAGGCCGCAACGTAACATTGTGATGCAAAATCGAGTAGCCGCTTGGGCCTTCACCGTCGCCCAAGCCGTCCCAATCTAGCCAGCTGCGCCAGCATTTTTGACCCCGAGTCTGCGGATCCTGTGCCGCCTGCGGAACCCGTCTGCCCCATGCCTTGCCTCACGGGCATCTGCTGTACGCCAAAGACTTGGCGCGCTCGGATGGCCGCGTATTCTGCGCCGCTTGCGCCTCCAATTAGGTAGCGGTTGTAGGCCTGCTGGCTTCCCATGGCGGCGCGGGCGAAACTGTATCCGCCACCGAGGCCTCCGGAGAGGGCAGGCATCATGATGTTGCCGGAGATCGCGCGGACGATGAAGGGTGTTGCGATGATGAACCCTTTGGCCATGAGGACCATCATGAAGAAGGGGAGAAGGGCACCAATGTTGGAAGCCCCTTCCGGATCACCCAACTCGCCGATGAGAGCCGAGGCCACCCCGGTGATGGTCGCGAAGACACCTGCGACCACGATCGGGTAGATCGCGAAGGAGATAAGCGCGGATAACCAGCGCGCGAAATAATCCTTGGTGACCTCGAAGAGGGTCAGGAAGATCATCACCGGGGCGATCCCGATCAGGAGCGCGATCATCAGGCGGGAGGCCACGAGGATGAAGGCGGCCAGCCCGCCGAGGATCGAGAGCA
>NZ_LWGH01001134.1:0-822 GCF_001635395.1 Sulfitobacter sp. HI0129
GTGGTGTCGGACAACGTCCTATATCGGGAAGATTTGTCTGCTTAGGTCAGCAGGTCATGGGGCATCCGGTGTCCCGGATGCCCTGATATGGTTGCCCAGGCGGTCTCCGCCGTCAAGAAGCGGTCTCTCCCATAGCAAACACAGGGTACGCGCGATGGCGGCCCTCACCGTCCTTAAGACGAGATCCAAAATCCCAAGCGGAAGACCTGAACATTATCTACGAGGTCAGCGAACTGCCTCCACGGCTCTGATCAGACAAGGGTCCTTCCACCTGGGCTCACCCCCTCGAAGAAGGGGCGATAGGGTTCGCCGTGCTTGACCACGGCGTGTACGGTGCGCGCCATCTTGGCCGCGATTGCGGTGTAGGCCTTGCGGCGCAGATGGGCATTGTGTCGGTCTCCCGCGATGTAGCGTTCGAACTTGTCGCGGAAGCTGTTCGTGTGTTTGAGCACGGCAACCTGGCCCGCCATCCAGAGGGTTCTGCGAAGTCGGGCGTTGCCATACTTCGAGATGCGGCTTTGGCCGCGGAACATGCCGGATTGCACGGTGGCGAGGTCCATGCCGCAGAACTTCAGGAATTGGCGGTGATGGCGGAAACGGCGCAGATCGCCAGCTTCGGCCAGGATGGTCAAGGCGTTGATCGGGCCGATGCCGGGGATGGTTGTCAGAAGCTGGTAATCGGGATGATCGGACAGAAGCTCGACGGCACGGGCCTCGATCTCATTGCGCTGGCGAACCAGGCTTCGGCCTTCGGCCAGCACAAGGCGGAACATACGAACGGCGTCGGATTCCGGGTGAACGGGTAACCCCACTGAACCAACC
>NZ_LWGH01001135.1:0-835 GCF_001635395.1 Sulfitobacter sp. HI0129
CGTCCTTCTGGATGGAAGCGGCGACGCTGGCGGCGGTAGCGGTCCTGATCACCGTCGTCGTCTATGGGTCGGTGGCGCTGATCGTGAAGATGGATGACGTGGGCCTCGCCATGGCGGAGCGGGGCAGCCTGGGCTTTACCCGCGCCATTGGCCGGGGGCTGGTGAGGGGGATGCCGGGCTTTCTGAAGCTGCTGACGATTGTGGGCACCGCCGCCATGCTTTGGGTCGGGGGGTCGATCATTGTGCACGGGCTGGAGCAGATGGGCTTTGACTCGTTGGCGCATTGGGTCAAGGGCGTGGCCGGATCAGTCGCCTATGCCGGGCCCGAGCAGATGGCAGGCGCGGTGAAATGGACGGTCACGGCGGCCATCGACGGTATCTTCGGGCTAATCCTGGGCCTCATGCTGATCCCGGTGGGTGAAAAGCTGATCACGCCCATCTGGCGCAGCTTTACCCGGAAGGTTCCGACCTGAGTATCGTGGAAGTTTCGGCGGCGGGTCGTCAGGCCCTGCCGCTGTCGCGCAGCAGGATCAGCGTAGTCATGAGGGTCGCAGCGCTCAGATGGCCCCCGGCGATATAAGCGGCCAAGCCGGGCAGGAAGGCCCCGCCCGAGGTCCACCAGACGAGAGAGGAGAATACCCCGCCGACACTCGCGATGATAAGATAAGCCAATGGCATCAGCGACCCGTTCACCCGCGCAACCTAAGCGCGCTTCTATGGCGCGCAACTCGCGTAATGTGACTAGCATAGCAACCTGAAGTTGGGCTTGTATATCTTTATTTCTATCTTGAATTGGAAAAAAGGGCGCGCCGTGGTGCGGCGCGTCCTTTCGCTT
>NZ_LWGH01001136.1:0-927 GCF_001635395.1 Sulfitobacter sp. HI0129
GCAGGTCGCCATCAGGCGTGTTGATCAGCAGGGACAGGTAGTCATTGCCCGTGCGGCTGCTTTTCGCCATCCACGCCGAGCCGACGCGGATCGGTGTGCCCCGGGGCGAGCTGACCTCGATCCGGTAATCGGGGTGGGTTTCCTCGGATTTGTAGCTGTTCTCGATCAGCATGAACTCCAGATCGAACATCATGTTGGCGATGTAGCCGGTGAAGGCGTTGTCGGCGTCCATGGCGGTGAGCTCCCCCGAGATCGAGCCGGATTTCATCAGGCCGTTCGAGACCAGCGGGATGATCTCAAACTCGCCGCTCTGGGCCGCGCGCGCCTCTTTCGTCTGCACCGCGTTGACCCGGAACGGACCCAAGCCGACATCGATCTGCATCGAGATGTAGGGGTTGCCGCTGGTATTGCCGGTCTCGTTCCAGGCCGTGCCGATGCGCACTTTGCGGCCTGATTTGTTGACTGCCGTCACGTCAAAATCCGGGCTGCGTTCAGACATCTTGGCCCGCGCCTCCAACTGGATGGCGATGTCAAAGCGCGTCGAATGGATTATGCCGGTGTACTGAACGGCTGCGGTCTCGACATTGCGGGTGAGGGTTCCTGCGAACATGGGATGGTTCCTTTTGGATTGGCCGGTGCCTGACGTTCTTGCCAACGCATCCGGGATTGCTTTCTCGACCCCTTGAGGGATCACAAATCAGAAAGCTTGCTTTCCTTTCAGCCCCGCCCACAGGTCAGAGCTGCCGTCCGAGTGGGAATGCCCCCGCGCCTCCTGGTGTTACGCCCCTCCCCTGCCCGTCTGGTCTTGATTGGCTGCCCGGATTTTCCGCGCCGTCCTCCAATCGCGCGATGAAGAACTCCGCCTCTTTTCCGTTCAACCGGTGCCCGCCCCGGTCGGTCAGACCGATGCAGCTACCATTCGGCACA
>NZ_LWGH01001137.1:0-881 GCF_001635395.1 Sulfitobacter sp. HI0129
TGCAGATGCAGGAAACAGGGGGAGGAGCAGATGAAAAATCAAGGCACCAAGCCCCTTGCGAAGGTGACATATCCGCCGGTGCCGGCGGGCGGCGTTCAGGGGCCGGTCACTGGCCGTCAATCATCTTAAGGAGCGGAAAATGCCCAAAAAGACAGTCCTCTTCATGTCGGGAAGCAGCCAGGTCGGCTCGTCCAACTGGCGGATGGTCGGCGCCGCAGCGGCGCTTGCGGACCGCGACATGGCGGATGCCTTCACGGCGGTCACGCTGAACCTTGCCGAATATGAGCTGCCGGTTTTCATCGAGGGTCAGCCCGGTCCCGTACTGGACGATGCAGCGAAGCTTCGCAAAGCCGTGGCCGCGGCAGACGCCATCTTCATGAGCTCCGATGAATATACCGGCGCGTTCTCCTCGGTGTTCCGCAACGCCGCTGGCTGGATCGGGCATGACGTGGACGGCGCGGGCAACCTGTTCCAGGGCAAGCTGATCACCCTGTGCGGCGCGCCGGTGGGCGGCGTGGGCGCGCTGCGCGGCCACCCGGCCCTGCACCAGTTCCTGCTGGAGCTTGGCGCAAACGTCTATTCGCAGAAATTCGAACTCGGCTCGACCTCAAGGATCTTCCGCCAGGACGGAAGCCTATCGCCCGCCGTCCAGAAACAGCTGGCCGAAGGGGCCTTTGCCCGGCTGACGGGTGAGATCGCCTGACCAAAGGCCATGCCGGATCGCCGATGGTCCCTCGTCACACCGGGTGATTCTATAATGGCATCATAATTCGTATTGCGAATGGGAAGCGGGCCGGCGACGTGCCAAACGCACCGGCCCGGCCACGCCAAACCTGTCCGAACACGTCAGTCGATCAATACGGTGTCCTGCACCTCGAAAC
>NZ_LWGH01001138.1:0-888 GCF_001635395.1 Sulfitobacter sp. HI0129
AAAGGGGAACCTCGGCCTTAAGCCGATTTGTGCATCAGAGCCCTTGACACTAATAATTAGCTATCTATGTTTTTTCCCGGCGATGGTTCCCCGGAAGAGGAGCCGGATTTCATCGCTGCATCAAACTGGAGGAAATTCATGTCACGGACAGCCAATTTGGCCGGCCCGCGTTCGCGGACCGGAATGGTGGTGCTTTGCCTCGCTCTGACCGCGGGCTTCGCCCCGCTCGCGTCGGCGCAGGAGCAGCCCGCCTTCAACGAACATGCGGGAACCCTGCCGGACGGGACGGCATGGCTGATCCGCGTGCCCGAGAACTGGAATG
Source organism: Sulfitobacter sp. HI0129 (assembly GCF_001635395.1). NCBI lineage: Bacteria > Pseudomonadati > Pseudomonadota > Alphaproteobacteria > Rhodobacterales > Roseobacteraceae > Sulfitobacter > Sulfitobacter sp. HI0129. Next base: position 323 of record NZ_LWGH01001138.1, read on the forward strand.
GTCGACTACTCAGGGATCTGGATTTCGCCAGCAACGTTTCGGTCGCGTCAGCGGTCCAGCGGTATGACGACCTGCTCGGTCGTGGCTATGCCTTCGCCGGGCTCGCCCGGCACCCGCTGCGCCTGTGGCAATACGATCCGCAGCGTGAAATCCTGAATCTACAAGCTGTTCAGGACATTTTCACGGACCTGGAGCGCGCTCCTGACATGGTGCTGCAATACGGCTGTTCTGGCGGAGGGCTCGACAGCCTCGCTTCGGCCGAGGATTACCCGGACAGGATCGACGGTGCCGCCGTGCTTGCCGCCCATACGCCGGTCTGGATCATGAGCAGTTTCCTGGATGGCTGGTTCGCCATGCAGACCCTGCTGGGCGAAAGCTATGAGGCCGCTGGGCACGGTCCGGCCAGCGATCTCGCCATCGTCGGCCTGCCCAATGCCGGAGCGGGTGGCGAGCACAGCCTTGACGCGATCCGTGCGTCCTGGATGGCCGCCATCGAAACGGCGGGCGAAAGCCCGGAGGGCCGCGCGCGGCTGGCGCTTGCCTTCGCCATCGGACAGTGGTCGCCG
>NZ_LWGH01001139.1:0-792 GCF_001635395.1 Sulfitobacter sp. HI0129
AAAGAGCACTGAGAAGGCGACAGGGACCGCCATGAGCCAAGAAAACGGCGGAAGGGGCAAAACCGTCAATCCGCCGGCAACAAGGGCAAGACCCATGCACTGGAACAGGTTCGGGTCCTCACTAACGATCTGCGGCAAACCCGGCTTCATGAATCGGTCTGAAGTCGAGCGCCAACCCACGGCGCAATGAGCAGCAGCATCACGCCGCCAACCACAAAAACATCGGCCATGTTGAAGGCAGGCCAGTGCGCCGTCCCGATGTAGAAATCGAGGAAATCCGTCACCGCACGATAGCGCAGGCGGTCCAGAATATTGCCGAGAGCACCGCCGATGATCGCACCATAGGCAATGGCCTCGACCCGGCTGCTGGAACGGATCAGCATAGCCGCCAACCAGACGCAGATGCCAAGTGCCAATACGACAAGGCTCCACCATGGCGCACCGCCGAGAAGCCCGAAGGTCACCCCGTCATTGCGCAGGTAGATGAGATTGAAGCCGGGAAAGACCGATACGCCGGAACTAAGAACAGTCGCATTGGAAACAACGATTGCCTTCGTTGCCTGATCGACAAGAAAGGCGATCAGAGCAGCAAGCAGACCGACGAAGAGGCAAGATCTCATCCGCTTATCCCAGCCAGACGTCGAGGAACAACATGATCACAAGACCAACCGCGAGGCCGAGCGTCGCCCTGTTCTGATGTCCGGACCGGTGGGTTTCCGGAATGATCTCGTGGCTGATGACATAGAGCATCGCCCCTGCTGCGAAGGCGAGACCCCAAGGCAGCAGCGGTTG
>NZ_LWGH01001140.1:0-524 GCF_001635395.1 Sulfitobacter sp. HI0129
GGCTTACCGAGGAAGACCGCGCCGACCTAACCGCCTATCTCGAGACCGTTGGCGCGGCAGACGAGCCCTATGAAGCCTTCGACACCGAGAACACCGCTTTCCGGCTGGCATTCGCCGAACTGACGACCTTCGCCTCGACAATCGATACGCTACTGCCGCGGCGGGACGCAGAGCATATCCTGCTGCTGACCGACACCGTGGCTGCGGACCTTTCGGCCGACGCCAGCACCATGTCGAACCTCCCCGCCCGGCCCGAGGTCTATGCGCTGGCCGAGCGGCTGGCCGCGGTCGGCGCCGCCGTCCGCGTGGAAGACTGGGAGGCCGCTGAAGCAAGCTGGACCGCGTTCAAGTCCGAAGCCGACGCAATCGAAGAGAGGGCATTCTGATGCCGGTCCATCTGACCCGTAGAACGATACTGACCTTGGTCGGCGCGGGCGCGGTGTCGCTGGCGACACCTCTCGCCGCGCAAGACGTAACCCTGCGGCTTGCCTTCATCCCGCAAGAGAACCCCGACAAGCTTCTGG
>NZ_LWGH01001141.1:0-742 GCF_001635395.1 Sulfitobacter sp. HI0129
AGGCTGATTGTCGTTAGTTACGCGGCCATGTCTTCGGTTTCCAGAGCTGCGTAGAAGTTGGCCTCTGCCTCGGCGGGCGGGATGTTCCCGATAGGTTCGAGGAGGCGGCGATTGTTGAACCAGTCCACCCATTCCAGCGTGGCGAATTCGACGCTCTCGAAGCTGCGCCAAGGGCCGCGCCGATGGATGACTTCAGCCTTGTAGAGGCCGTTGATGGTTTCGGCCAAGGCATTGTCATAACTGTCGCCAACACTGCCAACAGATGGTTCGATGCCGGCCTCGCCCAGCCTTTCGGTGTAGCGAATGGACAGATATTGCGACCCGCGATCGCTGTGATGGACCAAGCCCATGGCCTTCGTCGGTTTGCGGTCATGGACGGCCTGCTCAAGGGCATCCAGGACGAACCCAGTCTGCGCCGAGGCGCTGACGCGCCAGCCAACGATCTTGCGCGCATAGGCGTCGATGACGAAAGCGACATACACGAAGCCCTTCCAGGTGGCGACATAGGTGAAATCGCTGACCCACAGCATGTTGGGCGCCGGGACGCGGAACTCGCGGTTGACCTTGTCCAGCGGGCACGGGACCTTCTTGTCAGGGATCGTTGTCCGATGCGGTTTGCCGCGGATGATGCCCTGAATGTCCATGTCCCGCATGAGCCTCGCCACCGTGCAACGCGCGACATCGAAGCCTTCCCGGACAAGCTGCCGCCAAACCTTGCGGACGCCGTAGACTTTGTAGTTCT
>NZ_LWGH01001142.1:0-770 GCF_001635395.1 Sulfitobacter sp. HI0129
GCCCGCCGCTGAGGCTGTCGACCCTGCGTTCGGCAAGATCGGCAATTCCGCAATCGGCAAGTGCCGTGCGCGCAATCTCCAGATCATGTTTGGTCGGTGATCCCAACAGGGCCCGCAGCGGCGACATGCGCCCCAGGCGGCCATTCAGGACGTTGCGCAGAACCGAGGAACGCTCGACCAATGCAAACTCCTGAAACACGAAACCGGTATCCGGACGGCGCGCGCTCGGCGGCGGACGGTCGGGATCGAGCGGCGCACCCAGAACCGATACCCGCCCGCTCCAGCCTTGGAGCCTGCCGTCGAGCAGTGCCAGCAGGGTCGTCTTGCCCGCCCCGGACGGGCCGAGCAAAGCGACGCTCTCGCCCGCCGAAACCCGAAACGAGACCCGCTCCAGCGCCGGGAGGTCCGCGCCCGTATGGGCAAAACTCAGGTCGTCTACTTCGACAGCTGTGCTCATCGCAACAGCCCGTATTGCCGTGCCATATCGCGTACGCCGTCATAGGCGGCGCCGTCGGCCCTGACGTACCCATCCGGTCCATAAAAATAGCGCAGCTTGTTGCGGTGCTCCGGCTCGTTGAGCCGCAGCATTGCGTCGACAAAACGGTCCCGCAGAGCGGCATCGAGCCCCGGGCGAGCGATCACCAAATGGCTCGGGATCGGCGCGCTTTCCGCGATCCAGGTTACCTCTGCCTGTTGCTGCGGCGTCAGAAGCAGGTCGGCATACTGGCTGGCGCCTGCGGCATCGACCAGGCCTTCGGCCATCGCCTGCA
>NZ_LWGH01001143.1:0-996 GCF_001635395.1 Sulfitobacter sp. HI0129
CGGCGAGAGAATGCGGTCCTGAAGCAGGAGCGCGACATTCTAAAAAAAGCCGCGGCCTTCTTCGCGAAAGAGGGAAGTCGATGACCTTCGGCTTCATCGAAGCGGAGAAGGCCAGCTTCCCGATCAGCCGGATGTGCGGTGTCCTCGGCGTTAGCCAGAGCGGGTTCTTCGCCTGGCAGGAGCGTCCCGCCTGTCGTCGTCAGCAGCAGGACATGGTCTATCTGGCCCATATCCGAACGGCCTTCGCGCTGTCGAATGGCACCTACGGCAGCCCCTGGATGCACCGCGACCTCGTCGACGAAGGGCACGAGATCGGGCGGCATCGCACAGCGCGTCTCATGCGCGAGAACCAGTTGATCGCGCGTCAGAAGCGGCGCTTCAAGCGCACGACGGACAGCGAACATGCTTGGCCTGTCGCGCCCAATCTGGTGGCGCAGGACTTCACGGCGGATGGCCCGGACAGGAAGTGGGGGGCGGACATCTCCTATATCTGGACGGCAGAGGGTTGGCTCTACCTCGCCATCGTTCTCGACCTCTTCTCGCGGCGCGTCGTCGGCTGGGCCACGAGTGACCGCCTGAAGCGCGATCTTGCGGTCGAAGCTCTGCGGCGTGCCTTGGTGGCTCGCAACCCTGCGACGGGGCTGGTCCATCATTCCGACCGCGGGTCGCAATACTGCTCTGTCGACTATCAGGCACTGCTCCGAAAACGAGGCCTTCTTATCTCAATGAGCGGGCGCGGGAACTGCTATGACAACGCGATGGTCGAGACGTTCTTCAAGACCATCAAGTCGGAGCTGATCTGGCCGGTCGCGTGGCAGACACGCGCTCAGGCCGAAAACGCTGTCGCCAGATACATCAACGGGTTCTATAACCCCGTCAGGCGCCATTCGTCGCTCGGCTTCCAGAGCCCCATCGCCTTCGAGCGAAAGGCACGGGAAGTGAGCTAAACGCTCTCCACAAAAGCCGGGCAAGTCCACAATGTGACCGATGAAGACG
>NZ_LWGH01001144.1:0-761 GCF_001635395.1 Sulfitobacter sp. HI0129
CTTCGCCAGCACCGCGTCGAGCGCCTCAAGCTCCGCAGCCGTGACCTTCACACTGACCGCTGAGACCGGAATTGCGGCATCCGTCTGGCGCTCGGCATCGGCTTTCAAGACGTAGCGCACGGCGCGCGATGTAACACCGAACCGCGCAGCCAGCTCGGACGTCGACACACCCTCCGCGGCCTCGCGGACGATCTGCATCTTCTCGATCTCTGTCAGGCGTTTTGTTCGGGACATGCGGAAGAAAGACCCCCTATTTCCTGCCACCTTCCACCAAGGCCGCCCCTACCTTACGATAATATACCGTGATGTCAATTATATACTTACGTTGCATTCAGTCTCAGGCAGCCTTGGTGTCCGCTTCACGCCGCGGCCCGCAGGGACGCGGCTCTGCCGCCCTCACCACCGGGCGACCCACCTGTCCTAGGGGTCCCGTCCACCAGCCCCGCCCGAGGGTCTGGCCGAACACGCTTGTGTTCGGACGGAACCGCGGGCGGGCGCAAACCCCACCGACAGGGCGGATAGGCAGGGTCAAGGAGGGCCAGATTTGGGTCCCCAAATCTCTGCCGCAAAAACCGGGAGGCCAAGGCCTGCCGGTTTTTGTGGATGGCCCCCTTGAGGCTGACTGGCCGGTCTGTCGCGGCCTGATCATTCCGGGCGGCGATCGTCCTTTGAGCGCGCGGCTACCGGCACCAAGAGGAGGTCGCTGTAGGCGATCACCCGCGCCGGTGACGGCATACCTGGAACAGGGATCGGGCCGCCCC
>NZ_LWGH01001145.1:0-660 GCF_001635395.1 Sulfitobacter sp. HI0129
TGAAATACCGCGGCTCGGGACCGTGTGGGGTGATCCGGGTCGAGACCAGAATGGCTTCCGGCTCACCCTCGCGCAGGTAGATGCACTGGTAGCGCGGCTTGCCATCGTCGGTGAACCCCACGAGTTCATACCGGCAGCGGAACGCGATGCCTTCTTCTTGAAGGTCTTTCACACCATCGATGGTGATCAGGATCTGGTTGCGCGCTATCGGCATGTTCGGACTCTCCCCATGAGAGCCCTTCTACTTCACGACACTAAGGCCATAAAGTCATATAGAGTCAATACGACATATTGCAGATAAATACATATTGCGCGATAGTCCGCGCAACTTTTGCGGGAGAGTGACATGAGACGACAAGTGATGGCGGCGGCGATGGGGGTGATGGCAGTGTTCGGAGCCCCGGAGAAGGCGCAGGCCTATGACATCGACTGCGCCATCATGCTCTGCATGGCGGGTGGGTTCCCCCCGAGTGCCGTTTGTGCCCGCGCCTATCGCACCATGATCCGCCGCATCACGCCCTGGCCGAGTCTACCGCCCTTCGGGGTCTGCACCTTCGCCCATGTGCCGGTCGAGCTCGGTGGTCCGGGCGGCGAGGGTGAACTCGACACCAACCTGCCGGAATACGAATGGCTGAACCGGACCCATGTGATCTGGTTCAC